>NZ_JXUP01000008.1 GCF_001891085.1 Campylobacter concisus | reverse complement strand
AGTAAAAATTTACGCTCTATCTCCAAACTCACATTTTTCTCCAAAATTTTTTGTTCATTTTAGCAAGTTAGTGCTTAAAACAATGAGAAAAATGCTAAATTTAGGCTTATTTTAAAAGTATTTTTATAAGAAAAAAGATGGAATTTATGTTGCTAAATAGCAACATAAATTCCATCTTTTTTCTTATAAAAATACTTTTAAAATAAGCCTAAATTTAGCATTTTTCTCATTGTTTTAAGCACTAACTTGCTAAAATGAACAAAAAATTTTGGAGAAAAATGTGAGTTTGGAGATAGAGCGTAAATTTTTACTCAAAAATTCTCAAATTCTAGATTTTTTAAAAGAAGCTGGAGTAGTCTTTAAGCATCTTGAAATTTCTCAGTTTTATACCAAGATAACGCAAAATGAAGAGATCCGCTTTCGAAGTGAAGAGGATAAATTTATAAAAACTGTAAAGATCGGCAAAGGTCTAATCAGAGAAGAAAATGAAGAATTTTGCGAAAAAGCGGAGTTTAAAAAGGCTCTTAAGAACCGCATCGGTAGCGTCATCTTAAAAGATAGATATATTTTTAAACTAAATAACAATCCTTGCAATATTGATATTTTTAAAAATGAACTAAACGGGCTTTGTACATTTGAAATCGAATTTAGCGATGAAAATGAGGCCGTCTTTTTCAAGCTACCACCGTTTTTAGAAAATTTTTGCCTAAGTGACGTAACTTGCGATAAAAGATATAAAAACAAATTTCTTGCCATCCACGCTAATGAAAATGAACAAATCGACTACAAAAGAGCCTATAAGATCATAAAAGAAAAAGAAATTTTGCCAAATTTTGCTGCAAATCTAAAAAGCGGAGAGGCGCTAAGAGTCCTTTTTGTTAGTATTTTTAAAGTAATAAAAAGGCTAAAAAGCCAGTATTTGATAGATAAAGATGAAGAAGTTTTGCATGAGCTTCGCATAAATTTAAGAAAGGTTAGATCGATCCTTAAAATTTTTAACGGCGTTTTTGATGAGAAAGTGACACTTTTTTTTGGCGAGAATTTTAAAATGCTTGCAAACTCGACAAACAAGAAGCGAGATTTGGATGTATTTTTGAGCTTTTTAAACGAGCAAAAGCACGCAAATGAGCCTATCTATTTTGTGCAAAAGGCTCTAGATTTAGAGTATGAAAATGTAAAAAGCTACCTTGGCGATGAAGAAAACTACGCATTTTTAAAAGAGTGGGAGATATTTTTAAATGAGGGTGAATTTTATAAGTCAAAACTCTTTGACGTAAGCCTTTCGCGCCTTGGTTCATTTAAGCTCAGAATGCTTTTAGTTTTAGCTCAAAAAAGGCTAAAAAGCCTTAATCAAGACTGCCCAAATGAGAGCTTTCATGATCTTAGGATAGAGCTTAAAAAGATGAGATACACATATGAGTTTTTATGTGAAATTTTCTATTTTGAAGGGCTTAAAAAGTATGAAGAGAAGCTAAAACAGATGCAAGAAATTTTTGGCAATCTTCAAGACTATGACGTCTGGCTCGGTATCCTTAAAAGGCTTCCAGAAATACCAGATAAAGAGAGGCTCGAGAGTAAAATTTACAAGCAAATTTATAAAAGTAGAGAAGAGATACTAAAAAAGCGTCTTAAATTTATAAAAGCAACTCGCAAAATTTCAAGAAATTTAAAAATTTACTACATATAAAAGGGCAAATTTATGCAAAAACAAGAAAAAATCGTTGATATGTTTAATCAGATCGCTCCGACTTATGACGTCGCAAACAGGGTGCTAAGCCTTGGCGTGGATGTGAGCTGGAGGAAATTTGCCTGCAGATATATGCTAGAAATTTTTAAAAATAAAAGCATAAATATCGTGGACGTGGCTTGCGGCACTGGCGATATGATGGGGCTTTGGAGTGAAATTTCAAAAGAATTTGGCGTAGAGGTGAAAAGCCTAACTGGCATCGACCCATCAAGTGGCATGCTAAAAGAGGCGAGAGCAAAATTTCCAAATTTTAAATTTATAGAAGCCTACGCTGATAATACAACGCTTGCAAGCGGTGAGGCTCAAATTTTAAGCATAAGCTATGGCATAAGAAATGTGGTCGAGCGAAAGGCTGCGCTTAGGGAATTTAATAGAGTGCTTGCTCAAGATGGCTACGTCGTCGTGCTCGAATTTACAAAGCGCCAGAAAAAGGGCTTTATAACCTCATTAAGAGATTTTTACCTAAGTAAAATTTTGCCAAGTATCGGCGGCTTTATCTCAAAAAACAAAGAGGCATACGAGTATCTGCCAAGCTCGATCGAAAATTTCTTAGACGCAAAGAGTTTTTGTGATGAACTTATAGAGGCTGGCTTTGAGATAGAGCTTTGCAAGGGCTTTAGCATGGATATCTCGACACTATTTATCGCTAAAAAGGTAAGAGAAATCAATGCTTAGTGTATCTGAGCTAAACGAAAAAGCAAAGGCACTGCTTGAAGCGACACTTGACTATGTCGAGGTAAGTGGAGAAATTTCGCGCCTTACTAAGCACGCTTCTGGGCACTGGTACTTCACGCTAAAGGACGAAAAGTCAAGCATCTCAGCTGTGATGTATCGCATGAACAACCAAAAGGTGAAATTCTTACCAAAAGATGGCCTAAAAGTAAAAATTTATGGCAAAGTGACCATTTATTCGCCAAGTGGGTCCTATCAGCTAGTGACAAGTGCGATGCTGCCTGATGGCGAGGGCGAGCTTGAGCTCGCGTTTAGGCAGCTTAAAGAAAAGCTCGAAAATGAGGGTCTTTTTGATATCGGCGCAAAAAAAGAGATACCAAATTTACCAAAAAGGATTGCGCTTGTGACTAGTGCTACTTCGGCGGCGCTTCAGGATATGTTAAAGGTCGTGACGAGCCGTTGGAAATTAAGTGAAATTTATATTTTTGATGCTTTAACTCAAGGTGAAAATGCCCCAAGCTCGCTTATAAAAGCCTTACGCAGAGCCGATAAATACGGCGTTGATGTGATCGTTTTGGCCCGCGGAGGCGGCAGCAAAGAGGATCTTTGGTGCTTTAACGACGAGGGTCTAGCTCGCGAAATTTACGCTACAAAAACGCCAGTCATAAGCGCTATCGGACATGAGATCGACTACGTTATAAGTGACTTTGTAGCAGACCGCAGATCGCTTACGCCAAGTGCAGCTATGCTTGATCTTTTGCCTGATGAAGAGGCGTTTTTCCAGTATCTTGACAGGCTCAGCGACGATCTTGATAGCGCCTTAAATTTAAAGATCACAAAGAAACAAAATTTATTAAATTTACTACTTTCTAAATTTTCATCAAACGCCCTAAAAGCTAGGATCGAGCTAAAATTTAGCGAGGTAGCAAACAAGCAAAACGCCCTAACAAACGCCGTGCAAAGAAAGATCTTGCTTCTTAGCTCAGCTCTTAGCTCGCTAGAAAAAGCTTATGAGATGAGGGAGCTCTTTTTTGAGAGCACTAAGGGGCTTATCGAGGTTAGAAAAGATGGCAAGAAAGCCGATCTTAGGGATTTAAATTTTAATGATGAGATCGAGCTTATCTCGCAAAATACACATAAAAAAGCAATTATTAAGGAGTAAAAATGAGCAGAAAAATCAACTTTAGCGCAGGTCCAAGCGCGATACCATTAGATGTTTTAGAGCACGCAAAGGCCGAATTTACCGATTACAGAGGCGAGGGCTACTCGATCATGGAGATCAGCCACAGAAGCAAGACCTTTGAGGAGATCCACTTTGGCGCGATGGAGAAGATAAGAAAGCTTTATGGCATCGGCGATGAGTATGAAATTTTATTTTTACAAGGTGGCGCACACTTGCAATTTAGCATGATACCGATGAATTTATATCAAGGTGGCAGGGCCGAGTACGCAAATACTGGCGTTTGGACAAACAAAGCAATCAAAGAGGCAAAAGTGCTTGGCGTAAATGTAGATGTCGTCGCAAGCAGCGAGGATGAAAATTTCTCTTACATCCCTGATGTGAAATTTAGTGATGACGCCGATTACGCATACATCTGCTCAAATAATACGATTTATGGCACACAGTATAAGGCTATGCCAAAGACTAAATCTCCCCTAGTTGTCGATGCTTCGAGCGATTTTTTCGCTAGACCGCTTGATTTTAGCAGTATTGGTTTACTTTACGGCGGTGCTCAGAAAAATGCAGGTCCAAGTGGCGTGACTATCGTCATTTTAAGAAAAGACCTAGTTGATCGTGTGAGCAGTCAAAATGTCCCTATGTTTTTACGCTACAAAACGCATGTAGAGGCAAACTCACTCTATAACACACCGCCAACTTTTGGAATTTATCTTTTAAATTTAACTATGCAGCACCTGTTAGATCTTGGCGGACTTGCCGAGGTTGAGAAGATAAATGCCAAAAAAGCAAGTACACTTTATGACATTATAGACGGCTCAAATGGCTTTTATCTAGGTCACGCTAAAAAATCAAGCAGATCAGATATGAACGTGAGCTTTACAATACCAAAAGATCATGCTCTTGAGCCAGTTTTTGTAGAAGAAGCGCTAAAAGAGGGCATGCTAGGGCTAAAAGGTCACAGACATCTTGGCGGCATAAGAGCTTCTATCTACAATGCCGTTAGCCAAAGCGACGTTGAAAAACTTGGCGAGTTTATGAGAGAATTTGCAAGAAAACATAGCTGATGAATAAAACAAAGAAAGCTTACGATGAAATTCCTTATTTCTCGGCCGCATTTAGTGACTGCTCGCCTGTTAGGATAGAAGCGGTTGCTAAATTTCTGGGGCTTAAAGCAGCTAGCTTAAAAGAGGCTAGGGTGCTTGAGCTTGGCTCATCATATGGCGGTAATATCTTGCCATTTGCCATTTCGCACAAAAGCGCAAAAGTCGTTGGTATCGACATCTCAAGCCATCAAGTGGCTGAAGGTAACAAAGTAGCAAAGCAGATAGGTTTAGAAAATTTTACTCTGCTTGAGCGAAATTTTTTGCACATGAACGAAAGCGATATAAAAGAGCTTGGGAAATTTGACTATATTATCGCTCATGGTGTTTATAGCTGGGTGAGCCCAAATGTAAGAGATGCGCTGCTTGCTACGATAAAGGCGCTACTTAGCAAAGATGGCATCGCCTATGTCTCTTATAACACCTACCCAGGTTGGAAGAGCCTTGATATCTTAAGAGACTTCATGCTCTTTGCGAGTGCAAACAGGGGCGATAAAGAGTCGCTACCTCACGTCAAAGAGGAGCTAAATTTCTTGCAGGATTATTTGAAATTTAGCCTGCAAAACCAAAGCGACGTCGTCTATAAAGACAGCATGAAGCTACTTTTGACGCAGCTAAATTTCTTGCAGGGCATCATCGCAAAGGGTAGTGATTATTACATTTTGCATGACTTTTTGGAGGCTAGTAACGAGCCAACTTACTTTCATAAATTTGCTAAACATATCGACAAACACGGACTTTGCTACGTCATAGATGCTTCGCTAAATGATATCTTTGCAAGCTCAACTGGAATTTACCGCTTTGACGCACATATCGAGCAAAATTACAACTCTCGCATCAAAAAAGAGCAGCTAAACGATTTTTTATTTAATAGATCATTTAGAAAAAGTCTCATCACTCACAAGGAGAGGCTTGGCGGTGCTGAGGATTTTGATGCGGTACTTGGAGAGAGTGAGCTTGATAGGATTTATTTTGCATATTTTAGCGAGCAGCCAAGGACAAAAACGCAAGAAATTTTAAGCAGAAGCTATCCACAAAGCTTAAATTTAAGCGAAGTAAAAACGGCGCTTGGCGAGAATGCAAATGAAGCTTTTGTGGGACTGCTTGAAATTTTAAACGATCAAAACACTAAAATTTCATCCTCAAAGCTTGCAGCGCTTGCTTATGAGCCTAAAAAAACTAGGCTAAAGCCTAGAGTTGCGGCCTATCTTGGGTATTTTCTGGATGCTAGCTCGCCAGTCATATCTTTGGCAAATGAGCTAAATGGCAAGCTAAGCTTAAGCCATGAAGAGATCAAAGCTGCATTGAAATTTGACGGCAAAGCCAGCCTTAAAGAGATCGCAAAGGGCGTAAATTTAAGCGAAGATGAGCTAAAAGAGCTTGCCTTTAAACTAAGTGAAGCTTACTTTTTCGAAGAAATTTAAAAAAGAGCATGGCAAATTTAGCCATGCTCTTACTCAAAAAACATATCTTTTAATATCAAACATATCATCGCTATGTAAAAGAGTAAAAACCATTTTTTAAGTGTTTTTTTGTTGGTATTTTGCGTCTTGTTGGTGCCAAAGTATGCGCCTATTAGCGAGCCAAGACCTAAAAATGTGCCCTCAGCGTATGAGATGTGACCATTTAGTGAGAGTGAGATGAAGCCGGCAATGGCTGCAAACATAACGAAAAACACGCCCATAGAAACGGCTTTTTTCAGCTCATAACGCAAAAAGCCAACCAAGATAGGAGCGATAAAGACGCCTCCGCCGATACCGATGCTAATGGCAAAAACGCCAACAAAAACGCCAACAAAAAATAGCAAAAAGAGCGAATTATTCGCATTTGAGCCGTCGCTGTTTGGCGAAAAGTATAGCTTTATAAGCGAAAAGACAAATGTCGCAAGTAACATAGACTCAAGTAAAAGTGCAGGCGCGTGCGATACGATGATGCCGCTAAAGCTAGCTCCAACCAAGCCTCCAAGCCCCAAAAAGACGCCTCGATTTAGCTTTAAAAGCCCAGCTTTGTAGTTTAGATACGAGCCAAACGTCGCACTAAAGATCATCTGCATGACACTTATGCCAATGGCAGTTTTTACGTCGTATCCAAAGGCGACCATGATAGGAACGACGACCGTGCCGCCACCGATGCCAAAAAACCCAGCGATGTAACCAACGCCGATACCGATTATAAATAGTTCTACAAAAAGCATTTTTTCTCCCTCGACTGGCGCAAATTTTAGCCAAGGGGCTCTTAAAAAAATAGTAAAAAGGCGTAAATTTAAAAATTTAGCCAAAATTCTAAAAAGTAAAAGTGTAAAACGACTTTTCAAATCAAAGTGATTTTACGCTTAAAATCAAAGTGAGCTAAAAACCGCATTTTTTCACTTTGATTTCTAACGTAAATTTTTATGTTTTTAAATAGCCTTTTACGACCTTTTAAAAACATATTAAATAACTAAAATTTTACCCCTCAAACTCTATGTCTATTTCATACCCATTCGTGCTAAGCTTATGGCTTACTTCTTTTATACTAAACTCATTTACTTCTAGCCCAGGAACTCCACCAAATTTAAGCTTGCCACCTGCTATGATGTTTTTCCCTTCGCAGCTACATCTGCCATTTATTCCGCCGCGCTGCAGCTCGTTAAGTTTAGCTTCTGCTTGTTTAAAGGCCTCATTATCACTCTTTGGCTGAGCTATCTGCATCTTATATACCTGTTCACCACTTCCCACCTTAATGCTTTTTACCTTACCAGCTTCAATATCTTGCCACTCTACTATTACGGCTGTATAAGAGTTTCTATTAGCTTCAGTGATCTCCAGCGAGTAAAGATCAGTTAAATTTAGTATAAAAGTAGGTAAATTCTCGTTTTTTGAAGTATTTGAGGTTTGGCTAGCATCGCCCTTAGCATCTTTGGCTGTTATGATGATGTTATCATTTTTAACAGCCATTAAAAAGCCAAATTTGACGCATAGATCATATAAAAACTCTATGTCGCTTACATTATCCTGAATAACAGAAGCTATGTTTTGGTCGCTACCGCTTGTTTTTAAAGATAGTGCATTGGCACTAGCTATCTTCTTGGCTATGCCAAAGAGTGTTGTATTTTCCCAGCTCACACGTCTTTTCTCTTTTGCAGGGCTTGCAAAATTTACAGCAGTTGCTCTTACCTCGGTAGTTTGGTTTTTATAATCCCTGCTAGCCGTTTGCACGCTAAAAGAGCCACAAAGATAGAGCTCATTTTCATATCCCAGCCAAAGTTTAAGCTTATCTCCAAATACTGGCTTTGCATATATGCCAAATAGGGTAAAGCTGATTTCGTCGCTTTCATTGCCCTCTTTATCGGTAAAGCTTAGACTTATTAGGTTTTGTCTGATGATGTTTGTTATGTCTTTGCCGCTAGCTTCTAGCTTGAAAGCCGGTTTTCTCACCATAGTTTTGCCTGCTCTTTCGCTGCTTCTTTTATATCAGGCAAAAACACCTTATCACCTGCATGAAGTGTTGTGTTAAGCTTTGGGTTTATAGTTAGAATTTGCTCAAAAAACCTTAGATGTCCGTAGTGGTTGTAGGTGATAGTATCAAGCCTATCACCGTCTTTAGCTATGTAAATTTTATCCATCATAATCCCTTTTTAGCTCTAAACTAAAACTTTGCGTAAAAAATGCTCCATTTGGAGTGAAAATCGCTTGTTTTTCACTGATTTTTACTATAACGAAGCGACCAAAATATTTACCATTTCCATTTGTAAGTGGCAAGCTTTGACGTAAGGCGGCTAAGGCATAAAGTGGCTTTAATGCGCTTTGTTTATCACCGTGATATGGCAGCGTTTGCCCCTCTATATTAAGTGTGCTGCTCCCTAAATTTGCACTAAATAAGGCTGGATAGTTTTGTATCCGCTCTTGTTCACTTATACCAAAGTCTGTTTGAGTGTCAATACTATTAGTTTGCTCCCATCTAAATTTAAACCCACCAAGATTTAGCACCATATTATCCCCTTATATCCGTGTTTTTACGGTTAAACTCATCACGTCTTAGTGCATCTTTAACGCCTTTTACCATTTGGGCTTTAAAGCTCTCTAGGTCAAATTTGCCATTGTCTGAGTTAAGTAAAAAATCACCATTAAAGCTAATGTTGATGGCGCCACCACCTGGGCTAGCTGCCACTAGAGCTGGAGTCTCTTTTACGTGAGTATCACTATCTGAGCCAAAGATAGAGTTAAAAAAGCCACCACTATCATCTTTTGGTTTTAGCTCACTGCTTGCTTGCTCATCGTCTCCAAAGCCAAAGAATTCTTTTGTCTTGCTCCAAGCACTACTTAGCCCCTTAATAGCCTCACCGACCATGTCGTTTATCCAGCCAAATTTCTCAGCTATCCAGTCAAAAAAGCCACCAAAAAGCTCATCCCATATCTTGATAACTGGCTCAAAAATAGCGCTTAAAAAGTCGCTCACTCCTTGCCAAAGATCGCTAAAAAACTTTGTCGTGCTCTGCCAATATGGCTTTACACTCTCCCATATCTCAAGAAAAAATGCCTTTACCTCGTCCCAATTTTCTATAAGATAGGCCGCTGCTGTGCCAAGAGCTACTACTATGGCACCAATGCCTGTGCTAATAAGGGCAAATTTCATAGTCCTTATAGCTAGAGTTGCTGCCATTAAGCCACTACGCATTAAGGCACATGATGCTGCAAAGGCCTTTGAGGCAGCACTATAAGCAGTAGTGATAGCTAGAGTTGCTCTTAGTCTTGCACCAACTAGCCAAATGCTGAATGCATGAGCTTTGGCAGCTAGCGTGGCACTTGATATACTCACAGCATGAGCCAACCATCTAACCTTTGCTATTAAGAGCATAGGATTTAAAAATTTAACTACCCTTATAACGCCCAAAAATCCATCTGCTACACTTAAAAGTGCTATCTTGCTAAGAAGCAACACCGGTTTAAAGATCATAAAGCCAGCTGCAGCGCTAACAACTATGGCGCTTAGCTTTGGAAATTTTTCATTTAGCGAGCTTAACACTCCAGCTACCTTACTTAAGATTGAAGCTAATAAATTTGTAAGTGGCAAAAAGGTTTCTCCAAGTCTTGAACCTAAATTTCTCCATGCTTGTGTAACCCTTTCGATGCTACTTTTTGTAGTGTTTAGCTTCGTTTGTAGCTCACGCTTCATAGAGTCAATGGCTTCATCTGAGTGTGCCATTTTGATATTTGCTTTAAGGGCATCGATATTTGTTACAAGCCCTGCTATCTCATCGTTGAAATTTCCACCAACTAGATCATAAAGTAGCCCTGCTTGCTTATCTTTATCAGCTCTTGAGATCGCTTCTAAAAACGTAGTTATAGCTCCAGCTGCATCTTTTTGTAGGGCTGTTTTTAGATATGTTGCATCCATGCCTATACTTGCTAACGCTTCTTGAAAATTTTTACCCTTTTTATCAGCCATTGAGAGTGTGGAGTAAAGAGCATTTAAGCTAGTGCCTACAACAGAGCTAGCTTTGCCAGTGCTTAGCATTGTAGCACTTATGGCACTAGCACTTTTACTATCTAGGCCTATCAAGCTAGCATTTGCAGCTGTTAGTGAAGTAGCCTCAAATATATCAGAAGCATTTGCATTAGTAACCTTATTGTCGAGCAAGTTTACACTATCAAAAAAGCTATTAAGCTCCTTTATATCGTTCATCTTAAAGCCAACTTTCATATTATTGGCCGCCTTTGATAAGGCTTCAGAGCTCATTTCAAATGCAACTGAGCCGGTTGCAAGCATCTTTGTGTAAGTTACTAGCTCCTCACCAGCTAAATTTATCTTACCGCCGCCAGCTGCAATGTCAGCTATATTACTAAAGCTCTCTCCAAGCTGTGAGCTTAGCCCTCTCATCTCATTTTTTAGCTTAGCTAGGTTCTCATCGCTATCATCAACATACTTTTTTACATTCGCAAAAGCCGCCTCATCATCAATGGCAAGTTTTATTGGCACTCCTATGGCTACTGAGTTTGTAAGATTGCTAAAATTTGTCGTAAGTTCGCCTAAAAGTGCTTTTTGGCTCTCTCTTATTTGGCTAGATAGATTTGACAACCTAGTGTTGTCTAAAGATGTTATGGCTTTTTTTGCTTCTGCTATCTTACCTTTTAAACCATCAAACCCTTTTTTTAGCTCTGATATTTTACTTAGCCCTTTTACTGCTAGACCAATACTAATACCAACTTGTGCGTTATCCATATCTTTCCTTTAAAATACGATATAATCCCTTTTAAAAAGGATTTAAAATGGCTTTAATCATTCCTATTTTTATCGTTTTATTCTTCTTCGTTTCACCAAGTGGCTTTTTTGAAACGTTTATTGCCTTAGTTTTTGGCTTAGGGATACTTGGCAGCCTTATTGGCACCGCTGGCTTAGCATTAAGTAAAACCAAAGAAGTTATAACTCGCTCTTAGCCTTTAAGATCTTTACTGAAATTTCTAAAAACTCACTAAAATCACTCAAGCTAAGATTTATTATCTCGTTATATCCATAGCCTAAAATATGAGCTATAAGGGCGATATTTTCGTTATTTACTCCGCCCTTACATCTAAAAAATCATTTAACGCCTTTTGTAAAGACATAAATTCTTTAAACTCCAAATTTTCAACTTCATCTTGTGTCTTATTACAAAGTGCAGCTATCATATAGATAGTTTTTGCCATATCGCTACCACCATTTTCATCCGCCATCTTAATGGTTCTTACTTTTGGTGCGTGCATTTGCCAAATTTCATCTTTTATCTTTATCTCTTTCATTTTTGTATCCTTTTGTTGTTTTTGCCTGCTTGGCTACATATCAAAGTAAAACAAGCAGGCTTAGTATAAAAAATCACTCTCCTAAATTTGAGCGAACCCCTGCCATATAATCAACTCCGCCTATAACGCATATCATATTTTCACTATCTTTTAGCACCATCGGCACGCCATCCACGTTTATATCCACGAAATGAGCTGATAGCTTAATAGTAACTTCTAACTCTTTTCCACTTTCAAACTCAGATACTTCATAACTGATAATATCTCCAGTAAAGGCTGCACTAAAAGGCACAGTTTTACTTTTGCCACTTTGGAAAATGCTAGCTTTAAAAAGCCACGGAATGCGGTTAGTAAAGCTGTTTAGTCCTAAATTTACCCACATGTTTTTATCTAGCACACTAACTGTAAATTCAACCTCTGTTGCCTTTAGCATGCCAGTTGTGTAATTTGTGCTAAGAGCTCCTTTGCTCTCTATCATTTCAAACTCTATTGTGGGAAGCTTTAGCTTTTTTGTTACGCCAAGATAGCCGATGCCATCTATATAAACGTTACCTTCTTGGATTACTTGAGGAATTTGTCTTTTCATTGTTTATCTCCTTTATTTGTTTAACTCATCCATCAAAACGCTACCGTATTTATCCACGTAGATAAAATCAAGTGTAAGCTGCTTAACGATTGGATTGTTTTGCATTCTGACGTCAAGGTAAAATTTACCAGCCGTGATAGTTGCGTCGGTGTTTTTTGCACTCCAGCTAAGCTCATATCCAAGAAGTACCTTTGCTCCAACTAGCTGACGAAGGAGCTCACTAACTGATCTTTTTGCATGATAAAGCTCGCTAGCTTTTCTATCGATCGCAAACAGCACTCCCTTTTGGCAAGCTTGCGATATTCGGTCAAATATCCTAACACGTGCTAGATCTTGCCAAATAGTATCTTGGTCACTCGTTTCGCCACCCCAAGCCCTAAAGCCACTCTCTCTGATAATGGTAGAAATTTTTGCTGCCCTGAGCTCATCAGCTGTACAAGTCTCACCTAACTCAAAATCCACGTCTATTTGCGTGCCCGAAACTCCTATCATAACCCTGTTTGAATAGCTATCTGAATATCCAAACTCGCTTGCACCATCTGTGTGGGCTATCATGCCGGCTATTCTCGCGCTTTGCCCCTCATAGACATAAGCGTTCGTTTCATCATCCCAAACCTTGACATTTGGATAAGCGGCAACTAGCCTATTTGTACCAAAATCGCCCATTTTAACAATGGCTGCTGCTGCATCATCTGCTTTTAGATCCACAATGCCAGTTGCTTTTAGCCTAGTTGCCATCTTTTCTATCTCGCCTTTAATCGCATCTTCATGGCTAAAGCCAGGTGCGATTATTAAATTTGGGCTATAACCAAAGCGTGATTTAGCTTTAGCAAACGCTGTAACGGCACTTTTGCACTCCGTGATCTCATCGTTCGTATCGCTATCGTCGTCTTTGGTGAATACGCTTAAAATAATCTGCGTATTAACTGCCTGATCTTCGATGCCCTTTAATGCCCTATAAATCGAGCCTTTTTTAAAAGCTTGGCTCGCATCCTTTTTAGCTTTGTATTTTGCTTCAAGAGCTTCAAGTGCCTTTGCTGTTGTCATATAAAAATGTAGGCCATTTTCTAGCACCTCTTCATACCCTGCTACACCAATAGGCGTAGTACTTTCTACCGCTATTGGTCTTGCTGCCTCAGCTGATACGGTTACATTTACACCAAATTTTGCTGCCATTTTTATTCTCCTTTTTGATTTACTTTTTTAAATGGGTTTATACACCACACCGTTTTTAAATATTTCTTATCATCTTTCTGGGTGAACTCTTTAAAATTTAAGGCATTTGCCCCTGCTATATCCATAAGCTTCCATCCGACATAAATGCGACAATAAAAGCCACTTAAAAAGCCTTTGTATCGGACTACTTTATAAAGTCCAAAACGCTCCCTGCCATCTTTTAAAGTGCAAGTAACCTTACAAAACCCACTCTTTTTACCACCATTACTGGCAATATTGGGATCACCTATCGTTTGTATGCTATATGGATTTACATCATCTACTTTGACGCCGTTAATCTCACTCGAAAAGCGTCCTATCTTATTACGTAAGAGCCAAAGAAGCCTTGCTTTATACGTTCTATTGACTGGCTCAGGATAGTGCTTCTCTCTCCAGCCACTATCACCATTGATAGCAGCACACTTACCATCGTAATAGTCGTTTGCATCTTCAAACCACCTAAATATCTTTGGCAGATGTTCATCATCTTTTTTACAAAATAGTAATGCGACTGGCACGACCACAAATGCAAGCAACTCAAGCACAAGTTCCACTGAAATGATCGTTATAAGCTGCAATATCTCTTTACTCTTTAGCATCATTTTCCTTTTTTGACTTCTTGCTTGGCTTCTCACTCTCTTTTATTTCGCTCTGTTTGTATTCTGGGCATTTGGGACACTCGCTCCAAGTGCAAGCGCCGTCTTTATCCAGCTTTGATGCACAAATTACGCACCTTTTTATTTTTACTCTCATTTCCTATCCTTTTGTGTTGGTCTAGTTTGAACCACATCTGTGAATTCGTCTTTGTCTAAGTACCAGAACGGTTTTTTACCGTCCTCGTATTGAAATTTGGCAAAGTCATCTGGGTGCGCTCCAAGGTGCGCAAATACCCTGATAATATTTGTCATATTCGAGCTGTCCCAGCCCTCGCACTTTCTAGCACGTAAAAAGATCACGATAGGGCAAAGTAGCACGCCCAAGATTAGCGATAAAACGCAGATTAAGAAATAGCTCATTTTAATTCCTCTCTTTGCACTATTAGCTCTTTTAACTCCGCCCTTAGGTTTTCAAGCACGGCGTTGTTGCCGATAATCAAAGCGTGTTTAATGTGGTTTTCGCACTCGGCGATTTCAGCTTCAACCTCTGCTAGTCTTTCGGCGCGCTCATCTACCTTTGGAGATAAATATGCTTCTATCTCCTTTTGTGCTAGAGGTGTTAAACTAAACTTTTCTACACTTTTAGCTAAAGCTTCTTCGCTTACGTCGTCCTCATAAGCATATCTCTCATTATTTTTGTCTTTGTAGTATTTCACTAATTTTTCCTCCCTTACTTTAGTTCAGACCAAGAGCTAGATATATTGGTGTTGCTACATATACTTAGTTTTTTGAGTGCAGTATTTTCTGGTGTTGCTATTTTATATTTTGATCCTGCTGGCACAATAAATTGTGCATCAACAAAATAAAGTCGTTCTGATTGTATTTTTCTTACTACTACATCATCAACAACAATGTGAAAAATGTAAGATCCTGATGTGCTCTCTAAATTGAAATCTACCATTATAGGTCTGCCTGCGGTGTTTGGATAATAAGTGTTTAATTCTCTTTGAGCCCACACGTCTTGATAAGTTTGACCTACTCCTATACTCTTATTTGCCTCTATCACATCACTCACGGCTTTTTCGGTTACTGCCACGTCCTCTTGCTTGGCAGTTATGGCATTTTTGAGTTTTGTTATGCCTGCTTTTGTTTCAGTTGCAAGTATTGTTTTATCGATTTGCCCAGCTGTTGGAGTATTTACGTTTTTGACTTTTATAATGAACACTACTGCCATATTGTATGGTCGAGTTTCGTTTGCAGGTTTAGATGTTGCAAATATTGGCTTGTCTTCTTTACCTGCAACACTTTTGTAGGCTATATCAGTGCCAGTAGTAGAATATGTATATTGAACAGCTCTATAATCGTTTCCTGTAGTACCATAAACATTTCTATTACCTAAGCTATCTGTTACTATACTTCTAAGTTGTAAGCTATTTACATCAATAGCGTCTTGTTGAACTACACCTAATCCTACAGCGTTGCCACCTATAGATCTCATAAACTTACCGTCACTGAAATTAGGTAAGTTAAAGTTTTCTCCCGAGCCACCATATATGTAACCCAATACATTAAATAGCTCTGGATATTCTGACTTCTTAAGGCTTCTGCCGTCAGCTATCAAAAAGCCAGCAGGGATCGTTTTTTGGCTTGAATAGCTTAGATATGCACCTATTGGCAAGCCATCCGTTAGCTCGGTTTTTGGAACAAATTTATCGTCGCTTTCTTGCTTGGTGTACGCGTCTATTTTTTCATTTTTATTTAAAAAAGTCTGCTCGCACCACTCTTCACTGGCTATAACACGCCATATTTCTTTATTTTCACTAGGTTTCTTATTTGTATTTTGTGTTTTTGCCTGATAGAGCTTACCATTTAAAACACTAATGGCACCAGCAGGATACTCTAATGTAGAGTTCCAAGGGGTTATGCCATTTTTATGTATAGTGCTAAATTTTTCATCTACTACCCCTTTTGCTTCATTCAAAAGAGCCATGATCTTTTTTGAAGAAAATGTAGAAATCAAAGCCTCTGCACTATCGTTTATTGTGCCGCTTTTTAAAACCTCTTCTATTTGAGCTTTTAAAGTGTCGAATGTTTTTATTATCTCAACGATTTTATTATACTTACCATCAAAATCTTTTTTATCAGTATCAAATAATGTTTTATTTGCAGCGACTAATTCGCTTATTCTTTCTATATCTGTTTTTATTTTTCTCAGCTCATCAGGCTCTATTTTTTCAAGCTTTTTGCCTATCCCTAAAATTTCTTTACAAATTTGAGTAAATTCCATATCAGCCATTTTTATTCTCCCCTAAAACTTTCTTGCTCATCAGCCTATCAAGCGCTCTTAAATCCTCTCTATCGGTATGCTCGCCGTTTTGATAGGCGATAAAAAGATATATAAATTTCCTATACCCAAGCTCATCACTATTTAAAAATTTCTCTGGATGCTCGTAGTTATCGATTTGGCCATAAACGATATTTGCCATGTAATAATCAAGTCTTTTAATGAAATTTTCATCCCATGAATAGTAAGGATCTAAGGCATAATCTATTTTATAAGGCTTTAACCAGCCCTTTATTCTAAGTGCTTCTGTTAAGTTATATGAATTTTCGTTAAAATTATTTAGTTCATATTCACATAAATTTTGTAGATAAAACTTGTTGTATTTTGCATAAAACTCAGAATGTGCTCTTTTTTTGGCCACTCCATAAATAAGTGCTTTTAAAAGCGATTCGTCAAGAAAATCAACAACATCATTTTCATTTTTTTGTGCGTTAAATTTCCTCACAAAACGTCTTTTGTCTATATGGTATTCGATACCAAAATTTCTATGATCTATCTCAATCATTTCAAGAGGCGTTACTGCACGCGATATATCTGCTGCTGTCTCTTCCACTAATGATTTTAATTCTTCAAAATCAGGGAGTTTTATATCTCCCCTGGTAGATACCTTCAACCGCTGCAAAAACGCCTCATAATTCATTTTTACACCTTTAGCTTTTTAAGCCATCCAAATGCTACAGGAGTACATACACGAAGTGTAAATTCGCTAATAATCTCTTTTTCTACAGCATCGTTGCTAGTTGGGAGCTCTCTAGTCATCATTGGACGCCAATTTACTTTAAAAATGTCATCGGCTCTAAAGGCAATGATCTCATTTTGATCTAAGAATGGATTCAACATAACCTTTACATCGCCGTAGCTAGTTCTAATGGCAAGTAGATCCTCTTCTAGGTATTTTTGTGTGATATTGGCTTGTTTTATCTTGTCGAGAATATCTAGCAGCCTATCATTTTGCTTATCATTTACCATTAAGAATTGATAAGGTCTACCTTTGCTCCAGCCGATTTTTAGCAGATCTCTAATCATTTGCATAGTTAAGTCTGTATTATTTGCATCGATTGTATTATTTGCAGTAGAAAAACTTTTTAATCCACCACATTTTCCGACTACAGGAGAACCACCACTATTTACTCTTTGTACAGCCGTCTGAGAAGAAAGCAAAATTTTCTCTATGGACTTTTTATGTTCCACGGAAGCCATCTCGCCTTGATTAGCCAGGATGCCTCTACCTGCTACATCTTTGGCCGGCTCTTGTGATCCAGAAACTCCGTATGTATTTTTAACTATTTGAAAATGATTACTTAGAGTATTGCCAACAAAATACTTGGCTGTTGCTTTAGCTCCACCTTCTGCGTGCGCATTAGCTGCGTCACCATCAGGCAACTCATCATAAAACCATTTATGCCCTACCGCCACGCTCGTGCTTCTATCTGCAGGTGCGGCTGTGCTTATTGCACTATAAAAAGGCGTAGATTGCCATCCTATTTGCTTTATAGTGTTTTCAAGTACTACACCCTTACTGCCAAAAGCCTCTTCAGCAGTTACTAATCCAGTTTTTATAGCCATTTTCTTTTACTCCTTAAAATAATCTCGCATATAAGGCCTGCTTCTCGCTATCGTTAGCCTCACCTTTATTAATCTTACCGATGAGCTCTTTTACGCTCACACCACCACCAGTCCCCCGTGCTATGTCAAATTCATCATCAACTTGCACTTGTGCCTTGCCATGGAAAAATTTTAGATAGACGTTTTCAATCCCTACCGGAGTCAGTAGTGCATCGCCAGTGCCAGGGTTTTTCTCATCCATCTCTAAAATTTTGTCTGTGACTTTTTGCATATCAAAGTCCGGATAACTCTTCCTAAAATCCGTCTCCATTTGCGAAAGTTGCGCGGCTTGGCGCATTCTTTGAAAATCCGCATACTCTTCTTTGTTGAGTTTTACTGAGTCATCAGACTGCGGAGCAGCTGGTGCTTTAGTTTCTGCCTGTACCTGTGGTTTATCTGCGTTTTTTAAAGCAGTTTGGGCTTCTTGCGTCTGTGTTTCCTCTGCAGCCGCTAGTCCTTCCAAATCCTGGTCATAGATATCTGGCATTATTCATTACCTCCTAAATTTAAACCTTTCTGCGACTCATTTGTCTTAGGAGCGCTATCGGTCTTATTTTTGTCCTCCTTTTTGGTCGCTTCTTTTAGCTTTTTATTCTCAGCTTCAAGTTTTTGAATTTTTTGTGATAAAGCTAGATTTTCGCCAGCTGAAGCACTTACATGATCTTGTAAGTTTGTACACTCTTCTTTAAAACGCTCTGCCTCACCTTTTGCCTCTAAAATTTCAGCCTTCAAGCGTTCAATTTCGTTTTTAGCCTTAGCTAGCTCTGGTGCGAGATCTTTTGCACTAGATGCGATCTCTTTCAGCTCGGTCTCGGCCGCCTCGTTTTGTGGCATCTCTTCCCACTCTTGCTCACCTATAATGCTCACGGCGGCAAAGCCATCCTCGCCCTTAGCCCTAACCACAACATCGCCGATGTTTCCACCGCTAATCTGCCCCTCTTCTTCGCCTTTTTTATAGACACTAAGTCCGTTTGTAGCCAAAGCGACGATAATACCAAGAACCTCGTATTTGTCCTTATATGCCATTTCTTCTCCTTTAAAATTTTTATTATTTTATTTGTCTGCATCCTAAAAAACGTAAAAATTTTTAAGTCATATCCTTTCAAATTCCGCCGTTTACTAAAGCTGTCATCTCCATATCTTCTTCACTAGGTTCATTTTTTATTTGTGCTTCTTCATCTTGAGTCACAGCCTCTGCTTGTGCCGCTTCTTGTGCCGCCATCATCTGTGCCATAGCCTGATCAACTTGTTCTATTGGCGCATTTTCACCAAGAATTAAAGTTAGTACTTCTTTTACGATTTCGCCTGTTATTTGTGGTGAACTTATTTGATTTTGTGCAAGTACCCCTAGCAAGCCATTTAACTGACTTATTTTTACTTCATTTGCTATCGTCGTGCCGAAATTTACGGAAATGTCAAAGTCTAAGCGGTTCGCCTTTCTTTGCGCAAGCGTGCCGATCGCGTCTATCACGCTCTCGTCTTCGGTGATTTTTACGAATTCATCGTCGCTTACGAAGCGGTACAGCAGCTCTACGAAGTGCTGCGCATAGCTTGAGAGCATAGTTTCTAGCAAGGTCTGCATCATGCTTTCTATTCTCATCGAGCTTGCGGCGTTTACAGTTTGCAGCGCGCCCATAGCGCGACGATCGCTCGGGCTAGTTTGCCCGGTCATTACGCTATTTACGCCCGTAGCTATCTCGTACTCTTTGCCGAGCATATTTATCTCTTCGCTTAACTGATATGTAGGCGGCACCGGAAAAGGCATTATCACGTCGCTTACTCTAGTGCCCATATCAGTTTCTACTCTAATAACTTTTTTTCTGGCCATCACGTCGCTTACTGTCACGACACCTTTTGTTTTATCTACGATAAAAGATGGATCTATTTGGTTTTCGGTGATGTCGATTTTTTGATTGCGCTTGATGTTGTATTCTTCTTGGATTTCTTTGACGATTTCCGGCACGCACGAACCGTATACGGCGTTTTCCTTTTCGCGCATGCTCTCCTCGACGCTAGGCATTGAGTCTATACAGTAGCCGAAGTGAAACGGCAGAGTCGAAAATTTCGTCTCCCTTACCAGAAAATTATTAGCAAAGCTCTTTAGCTCCCACATCTGGCGACCGTTTACATATATCTTTTTATAGATATCTTTCATTTGTACTCTTTGACTCCACTCTGTTTTAGAGCCTAAAATGCGATCCTTGTCTTTACTCTTATAAAATTTAGTTTTGATCTTTTCTTCAACTTGGCGTACTGATTGACGCCATTTGTAGCAGACGTATTCTATGTCGTTGATATCACTTGCATGCTTGTCAAATGCTAGATCAGTAATTGGTATAAAACGTGTAGCGATATCGCCTTGCTCTTTGTCATAAAATAAATTTACTATGCCAAGAGGTAGATATAGTGCGCTCATGACAGCTTTGCTTAGGCCAACACGATGCTCTTTTTTCTTCCATCTATTTTTTAGCACAGCAGCAAGTGCGTTTTGTAAGATTAGATCATTATCACTTCTACGCCCAACACGAGTGATCTCTATTGGGCAGCGATCACTCATAAAGCTTGTTTTAAAAATCGCATGAATGATAAAAATGGTGGTTTTTATTAGGGGGATGTATAGCTTCGAGCGGCTTCTCTCAGAGTTTTTTCGTTTTGAAGTGCGGTTATCTTCACCCTCATACTCTGCACGAAATGCCCGCTCACATTCTAGGAATCTCTTTTTATGTTGCTCAAGATCACTAAATGCTCGCTCAATTAAATTTAAATCCTCATTCATAGACTACTCCGTTTTTTTACGGGTAGTCTAATTTATGAGTTTCCTAAAAAACGTATAAAATTATTTAAGGATTAGTCTATATGCGCTATGACTAGCTCGCCATATATGTAGCATCAATAACATATGACAATCTACTATCTTTTGTTTGAAAAATATATGTTTTAATACTTTCACACCCAGCTCTCTTCCTCTGCATATTCATCATAAATTTCATCGTAACTCTCGTCAAAAAATCGCCCTGCAATGTACTGTAAAATATAAGCTTCTGCATCCATGATATCATCACTCTTGCTTTCCGTCTCAGGATCAAACCCTAGCAGCTGTGCCTCAAGCTCGTCTGTAGCGTTTAAACTTGCATTATGATAAATTTGTCTTGTGCGGTAGTAGGGCTCAAGATTTGAAATGCGTTTGTTTTTGGAGTTGCCACCATGACTAAGCGGATCTATCGGCAAATTTACACCTGTTAGCTTTTGAATAGTGTCGATCGTGTAGAAAAAGTCATTTTGCATGCCGGCCTTTTCTATGCCGATACGCATTGGGTAAAATGTGAGATAAATTTCGATTACTCGCAAGCTTCGCTCAAACGGCGTAAAGTATCCGCTCGTAATGTCAATTATAAAAAGTCTATTTTGCCTGTCAATTGCAAAGGTGACATAGGCGGTCTGATCTCTGCCTTTTCCACTTGATATATCGGACACGGTATAAATTTTGCACTCTTTTAGCCAAATTTTCTCACCATTTTCTAGCTCTATTTTATTTGCTCGTCTGATTTTTAACTCTTGCTTGTTTACTCCATCAGTTACCGTTATCGTCGTAAATGGTTCATCCGTCCTATACTCAACACCCTTAAAATATCTAAAATACTCACGCTTAAAGATAGCCTTTTGCGGATCTATTGCGGCACACATATACTCTTGATAAAATTCATTTGCCAGCCCTTTTGAGACTAGGGTGCTTTGTATTTTTTTGATTTTATCCATTGGGAAGCGAGACGGCCATGAACTTGTACCATTTTTGATGATTGGAATTTTTATGTATATCCACTCTTGTTTGGCGTCCATCTCTTCTGTACTATTTACGATATTGTTTAGGATGCTATCTTCGTGTAGTATAGTACCCAATATCACGGCCTTACCACGTGTAGGATGCAAAGTAGGTAATAAATCGGCATAAAACCAGCTACGAAGCTTTTGGCGGTTGGCATTTGAGTCGATAGGGTATCTGCCGACTTTACTCTCCAGATCATCGATGATTAGCAACGTTGGGCGCATGTTGTCGATATTCATACCACGAGGATCTTGCCCTGCCGAGAGAGATACTACGTAGCATTTTTTCTCTATACTTTTGCCGTCTTCATCTTTCATGCCTTGATTTATAATAACCTCAATAAATCCTTTATTCCAAGCCTTACCACGAGCTATGGCATAACCTTTAGCCGCTGCCTTATCGATACTCCCTTTGATGGCTTCCAAAAATGCTGTCGCTTTATCCTCGTTGGCCGAGACTATCATAATAAAAGGCTCGGCAGCAAAATATAAGCGGCTTAACACGTAAATTTTATTTAGCAGGGTGGTCTTACCGGCGCCGCGAAATACTGCTATAGCTTTATACTGACCTTCACCGTCAATAAAACGGATTATTTCTAAATGAAATTTAGGTGTCTTGTTTTCAAAAATTTCAGGCTCTACATCTTTGGCAAATTTTAGATATAGTTCAGGAGATAGGTTCATTTATTATCCTTTTTTAATTAAAAAGGGTAGATAATATTTTCCTAAATTTTATAAAGTTATACGATAAAAAATAAACGGATATTTTTACGGATATTAAAAAATAAATAAACTTGTTATCATCCTATATTATAGGTATATCTATTTTAAATATGGTAGCCCTCGCTTCCACCATTCTTTTTGTTTACACTACAAATACAAAAATTTATCAGATAAATCGAACCTAAAAAAGCTCTTCTGACTCAAAATAATTTTGTGAAATATTTCGCTCTTTTTCATTAGTATTTACATGAAGCACATAATAGCCTATCTGTGTGTTGCTAGCATCTATTAGTGGTACCACGCAAAAGTAGTGCGTTTTATAAACGTAAAATTCATATTCTTTAAAATTAATATCACGCAAAAAACCTACTATGTTTAAATTTGCACTGCTTAAATTTTCGATGTAATAATCATTTAAAATTTGATCACTTGGAATGCTTTTACGAGATGGCATCTTGTCTTTTGCCAAAAGAACAAATAGATCAATTCCTTGCTTTTTAAAATAATTTCCAAGTGAGTCAAAATTTAACAAAACCTCGATGTTGCCAATAATTTTACCATCACGTATTACGTTTGAGACAGCCCTTATATGCGTTCCAGCATACCATGCCTCGATGCCGACCATGGGCTTGTTTTGATGCCTTGACTCTTGCACTAAAAACCTACTACTAGCGATCATATCGCCATATCTGTTTAGATCCCAACTCCTTACATAGCTTTTTAGATCTTTATCATAAATGTGAAGCTTAATGTTGTTATACATCGATGCTGCACCAAGAGTTTTGGTCAAATTTTCGATATTTTTTATGCATTCATCGCGGCTTTGTCCTAGCAAGCACATTTGTATAGACTCATTTTGAGCAAGCAAGATAGAGATCGCCATTGATGAAAATTTCTCATCATCTATACTTTTATTAAGCTGTTTTACCTGGTAATCAAAAAAGACTCGCATATTATTTTGCATCTTTTCAGCCATATAAGAGCTGTAAAGAAAGTAAAAAAGCCCTCCAAGTACTATAATAAAGATAAAAACAATATAGAAATTAAGATATTTTTTATATTTATTCAAAACTAGCCCTTAACTTTTCTTCTAAAAATTTTGCAAATTTATCAAATTCTGGCAACACAAGCTCACTTTTTCTTTTTGGATTAGCCCAAACACTATCTGGAAAAAATGCATCATCACTAAATCTAGCAATAACATGAATATGCACGTATGGCACGTAGTTTCCGAAGCTTGCAATGTTTATTTTGGTTGGTTTATAAAACTCAAGCATCGCCTTTTCAGCTACTAGCATCGCTTCAAATAGCCTAGCCCTACTCGCTTCATCGCAATCGCTTAACTCACGAAATGGCTTAATGGTAAAAATTTTTATCCATGGAAGTTCGTTGTCTTCACGCTCGATTTTTATAAATTTATCTTCATAGATCATATTTGTTCCTATTTTTTATACAAAATTTCTCTCTCTTAAAAGCGTATAAAGCTTGATAGTCGAGATAAAAAATGTCACGATCGCTGGTCCAAGGATCACACCCCAAAATCCAAATGTCGTGATACCTGCAAGCATCGCGAAGAATATAAGAAGTTCATTTATTTTTGTTGGTATTTTAACCAGCTTTGAGTTTATAAATTTAATAACAAGTGGCTTTAATAGCGTATCAGCTGCAAATGAGATCACTACGATCGTATAAATTGCGATAGTTATCGCTGCTGCTGTGTTGCCATTTGCAAACTCATAAATGCTAATAGGCCCCCATGCCAAAATACCACCAACGACTGGGATGAGTGAAGCAAAGCTAAAAAAGATACCAGTTAGCACGCCATCATATCCGTAAAAGCTTGTGACAATAGCAAATAAAAAGCCTTGGATTATCATATTTGCAATGGTTGAGTAAAAAACGACACTCATCACGTTACCAACCTCACTTAAAATAGACTCTGTGTCATCTTGCTTTAGCGGAAGCGCATATTTTAGATAGTTGATTAGTTCATTGCCATAAAGATTGCAAAAGAAGAAAAAGACCAAAATAATGATCATATCAACGCCAAATTTAAGGCTTAACTTGCCCAAACTTGCAAGATTTGTCGCAAGTTGAGAAAAAAGCATCTTAATATCAAGTCCACCGATAAATTCTTTTATCTTTGGCTCTAAAAAATTTATCGACTCAGGCATCCTAAAATCATAATTTTTGATAAATTCGATAGTCTTTGTTACATTATTTATATCAAAGCCAGCTGCATACTTCGCGATCTCAACTACCGCATAAAGAAGTGGGGCGATAAATAAGCAAAGAAGCACAGATGTGGTAAGAGCCGATGAAAGCGTCTTGCGGTTTTTAGTGAGCGATAAAAATGCGATTTGGACATTTGAAACCGCGACAGCAAGCAGTGCAGCGATAAAAATATCAAGCAGATAAGGTTTAAAAAGATAGACCACTAAAGCCAAAGCACAAAATACAAAAATTCCAAAAAATAGTCTATTGTTCATCTTGCTCCCTTAAAATGGGGTAATTATAGCAAATTTATCAAAGCTGCTCATTTGCTTCCCAAATTGCTCAATCTCTTTGCCATCAAGCTTGCAAAGCTAGCAAGTGTGGCTAGGCTTTTGACATTTTTAGCATGCTACTGGCGCTTAGTAAATTTAGATAAATTTATAGTTTTACGTAAAATTTCTAGCTCAAAAGCTCCTATAAATTTAGCCTTTTACGTACACTGAAAATTTGCCCCGACGATCTCGCATTCATCACAGATTTGAACATAAATAGTTCCCTCGCCATCTACTAGACTTCCAAGAGGAATTTGTGCTATGTATTTCATGCTTTTGCTACATTTTGGACATTTTAAATGCTCGGCATCTTGCTCCCACTGCGGATATCCTCCAAGCAAAATTTCGCTATCTATCATATATGAGTAGTGAGCGCAAACCTCGCTGGCTAGCTCGAAATTTTGCCCATCAAGAGTCGTCACAGCATCTCTTAAATAGTCATCACTCTCGCCCTCACCTACTATCTCTGTTTGCATATTATTGCCATCATTTTGGCAAAAATACTGCACAAGACCAATGCATGTTGGACAAAATTTAAGTACAGCATCGTTTTTAAGCTCTAGCCCAAGTCGCTTTAGACTCTCTTTTTTGATGATAAATTCCAGCATCTCGCCGCTACAAAATTTACATTTTTCATCGTTTAGTGCTTTAAATTTAATGCTTGCATCTGCGTTTTGGCTTGGCTGGCAGGTAAAACACCTATCAAAAACTAGGCTTCTTCTCTTGCCGCTCTCATCAAAGCTCCAGCCTGCAACCTGAGCGTATCCATCGGTATCAACGTGAAGCTTTGCCTTCCAAGGCTTTGGCGCTTTATAGAGCTTAAAAAATAGCTCTCTTACCACCTCATCGCCCTGCCACGCAAGCGCGCAAAGGATGTGATTGATTTTTACGATATTTTCAGCGCCATTTAGACTATTTATGAGCTCATCTCTCACGTCACTTGGGGCATTTTTGTAAATTTCAAATGGGTAGTACTCGCCCTGCCTGGTCACTTCTCTTATGATCTGCTCGTCGCAAATGCCATGCAGGTAGAAAATATAGACAAGATCGCTGTAAATTTCACCGTATTTGTCTATCTCATCTATGTGCGCTAGAACATTTTTTAGCTTTTGTTTGATCTCAGTCTTGCTTAAACCTTGATAAAACTCCAGCTTCTCTTTTTGTCTGCAATCGTAGCAGATTCCATCAAAGTAAATCGTCCTTTGCTCGCACCTAGGACAAAGATGTGGCTCGCTCATTTTTGCTCCAAATTTAAATTTTGCTACTCAAAAAGCCCTTTTTCGATATCGATCTTGATGTTAAAGGTCTCAAAGCACTTCGCACTTGCGATCCTACCCTTTGCGGTGCGCTCGATAAAGCCATTTGCAAGCAGATATGGCTCGATGACGTCCTCAACCGTGCCCTCGTCCTCGCTAAGTGCCGCAGCGATCGTGCTAAGTCCCATAGGACGGCGCCTTGCTTGCATCAAAATTTCTAAATACCTAATATCCATCTCGTCAAACCCAAGCGAATTTACACCAAGTGCGTTAAGTCCCTCTTTTGCGCGCTCGTGGCTGATGATTTGCTCGTCATTTACCTCAGCAAAGTCGCGAATTCGCTTTAATAGTCTAAGAGCGATCCTAGGCGTGGCACGTGAGCGTTTGGCGATCTCAAGCGAGGCGTTTTTGTCGCACTCTTTGCCAAGCTTGGCTGAGGCGATCTGTACGATACGGCTTAGCTCACTGCTTGTATAAAACTGCAGCCTAAAGTCCATCCCAAAGCGGTCCCTTAAAGGCGCTGAGATCATGCCAGCACGTGTCGTTGCGCCTATTAGCGTAAATTTTGGCAAGTCTATCTTGATAGTTTGAGCAGCTGGCCCTGAGCCAATTATAATATCAAGCCTAAAGTCCTCCATAGCAGGGTAGAGCACCTCTTCAATGGCTGGGCTTAGGCGGTGGATCTCATCAATAAAAAGCACGTCGCCCTCTTGTAAATTTGTAAGGATTGCCGCGAGATCACCACTCTTTTCTATCATAGGCGCTGCGGTCATTTTGATGCTTACGCCCATTTCATTTGCGATGATGTGAGCAAGGGTCGTCTTACCAAGTCCTGGAGGGCCGTAAAATAGCACGTGATCTAGGCACTCATTTCGCTTTTTGGCTGCTTTTATAAAGACATCTAAATTTTGTTTTATCTTTTCTTGACCGATGTAGTCTTCAAATTTTGTCGGCCTAAGCGAGACTTCAAAGTCATTTTCAAAGCTTACTTTTTCGATTTCAACGATTCTATCCAAAGTTTTTCCTTCTAAATTTAAGGCTTCATTTTACGCTTTTATGCTTAATTTAAGCTCGTTTAAATTTATAGTAAAAGGTGCTGCCTTCATTGTAAACGCTATCAACGCCGTATGTAATGTCATGTTTTTGGCAAATTTCACTGACGATATTTAGCCCAAGGCCAAAACCGCCTTGGATTTCATCCTCTCTGACGTATCTTTTCCAGACCTTTTTGACGTCCTTTATCCCCTTGCCAAAGTCTTGCACGCTAAGCTTTATCCGGTCATTTTCAAAGCTTAGATTTATTAGTATCTCGCTCTCTTTTGGGCTGTATTTTATGGCGTTTGTGATGGTGTTATCGATGATGCGCTGAGCTTCGACCTTGCTTAGCATAGTAAATGCATCGCCTTCTAAATTTGTCTTTATCTCGATGTGTTTGACATCGGCCACGCTTGAGAGAAATTTCACTCGCTCTATTATATATTCGCCCAAATTTAGGCGCTCAAGTGGAAATTTTATGTAGCCACGCTTTATAAAATACTCGACATCTTCGTAGGTTATTTGCATCTGTTTTAGGGCGTTTTTGATGCGAGTTATATACTTGTTTTCAAGTCCAAGCATCTCAAGGTTCATACCAGCCACGCCAAGTGGGGTCTTTAGCTCGTGCATAGCGTCATTAAAGAAGTTGTTCATATACTTTTGAAACTCTTTATAAGGCTTAACACTGCTTAGATATAAAAAATAGACGATAAAAAGCACCGCCACAAGGATGACAAGGAGCATAAGTGCCGCTAGAAATATACTTTTTTCATTATCAAGCTCTTTTTCAACGACAATGTAATAAGGCGTTTTATCCTTTATAAAAAAGCTTTTATAAAACAAGAAGCCATTTTCTTCAAGTGTTACAAATTTAAAGTTGCTTGGCTGCTTGGAGAGATTTGAAATAATTGGATTAAAATTTACATCATAGATCGCAAATTTATAATTTAAAGAAGGAGTTATATTTTCATTTTTTAAAAACGAATTTTTGATAATAGTTTCATGCTTCATCGCACCAAAAAGAGCTTTTGAAGTGCTATTTTTTTGGCTTAAATTTAAGATCACAAAGCTTTGAAAACAAAAAAGCGACATTATGACAAATGTCGCTATGATCTGGATCTTAAAGCTCTTGTGCATCTATCTTGTAGCCTATACGCCTCTTTGAAGTGATAAAGTCACTAGTTGTTTTGTTTCTTATCTTTAAAACGTGCATTCTTATATCAGCGCCTTCTATTTCTTTATCGTTCCAGACAAGATCTCTTAACTCTTCCATGCTGACGTAAGAATTTAGATGTGAAACTAGACACTCAACAAGTGCAACTTCTTTTGCACTAAGATCGACCATTTTGCCATTTTTAAATAGCGCACGCTTGTTTAGATTAAAGCTAAACTCGTCATTGATCTTTACTATGTTTTTATCGTCAGTTCCATAGTATTTTCTCATAAGCTCAGTTACTCTAAATTTAAGCTCAGCAAGTTCAAATGGCTTTTTTAGGTATTCGTTACAGCCAAGCTCATAGCCAATAGCCATATCGCCTATATCAACTAAAGATGTTGTTATCATGATAGGAGCGTTTGGATTTAAGCTCCTTATGTACTTGATAACCTCATGTCCATTTACGCCAGGGACTTTTATATCAAGTATAAAAAGATGATAGAAATTTTTCTCTATCAGATCACACGCCTCTTGGCCATCGCTCACTGCTGTAACTTCATAACCAAGCGTCTGCAAAAACTCACAGACGCTCTCTTGAAACCCTAAATCATCTTCTAAAAGCAAAATTTTCAAATCTCTCTCCTAAAAAATAAGTTTTATTAAGATTTAGCCCTATTGTAATATTTAATAGGTAAATTCAAAATTAAAATTATTTTTTAAGCATTAAATAAAAATTTGCCCCGCATAGACAATGTAACACCTTAGCAAAAAGACGCCACATATTACGAATAATGCGTTGATCACGGCAAATTCGCGTTTAAAATCATGCACCTTTAAAACGCTTAAGTCTAAAATGATAGGCAAAGCCATACCAAAACCAATGACACCAATATAAAACATCAGCCCAAGGGAATTTGCACTAAGTGCGTTTGCTACGCTCTCTGCACCACTTGTGCTTGCACCTTTTACAACCATAAACAGAGCAACTATGAGCAAAAACTCGGCAATAATCGCAAAAAAATCAAATTTTAATAAATAGTGTGCAATATCGTTTTGTCTTTTTGCCTTATCTTTTAACACGCCAACAAGTAGCGTAAATGCACCAGCACAGCTCAAGCCTGATACTAAAAATAATACTGGCAAGACTGATGTATTCCAAAGTGCGATCTTGTGAGCTGCACTTAGCAAAAAGCCTGTATATGCACCAACGCCAATGCCTAGGATAAAAAGCAAAATTTCAAGTAGGCTTGAAAGCTTGTTAGCAAAATTTGCAACCATATCAAAAAGAGAAATTTTAAGCATTGCGATCTCGTTTTTAAATGCGCCAAGCGCGTATATAACGCTAAGAGGCGTATAAATTAAAAGCAGTGCAACACCTATTGACATGACTGAGTCGAAGTTGTAAAGCAAAAGTATCCAGTAAAAGCTAAGCGGCTTGCCAAGATCAAGCACTAAAAGAGCAAGTCCAAGAATGATCGCTAATGGAGCGATAAGAGCGGCTGCTTTAAAGTAATAGTTCTCTTTGCCATATTTTTTTGAAATGAGCACAGCAACGATGCTAGCACCCGCACTAAGTCCTGCTAAAAATAGATAAACGGCTATCGGCCAACCCCAGTAAATTTCAGAGTATTGAGCTAGGCTTCCTGACATGTTATTCATGGTGTGCTCCTTTTGTATTTGCGATCATCGCAAGTGAAGGTTTTGTATTTAGCTCCGCTTTTGGCAAGTAGTATTTGCTCTCTTTTAATTTCTTTGAAATTTTAGAGTTTTCATCATTTACATCGCCAAAAGTTAGGGCATTTGTAGGGCAGACGCTAACGCAAGCTGGCTCTTTGCCCTCTTCTAGCCTACTCTCATAGCAAAATGTGCATTTGCCTATCTCACCATTTGGCAAGACATAACGAGCGTCGTATGGACAGGCTAGGATGCAGTATTTGCAACTAACACAAATTCTATGATCAAGTAGCGTCACGCCATCAGCTGTTTTAAAGCTAGCACCAGTTGGGCAAACCTCAACACAAGGTGCATCTTCGCACATAACACAGCTTTGACGTAAAAAGTCAGTCTTTAAATTTGGAAATGTCCCACTCATCTTTGCATGCACCTGCAAGCGGTAAAGTCCCCTTGGTACGTTGTTTGCACTTCTGCAAGCTACCGAGCAGCCTTGACAGCCGATGCATAAATTTTCATCATGTATCATCATATATTTTTTCATTTTCTATCCTTACGCTTTACTTATGCTAACGCCAACATTTGTAACCATAGTCGCAGCCACTGGCCCTTCGGCTGGATTAAGAAGTACACTTGTATTTAGCCCCACGTGATCTATACTCTTAAGAGCTGGAGTGATGTGTCCAAAGCCGTGATAGATAAAGAGTGTATCTTCTCTAATGCCCTCAGTCACCATAAGCTTGCCCTTTTGCTCGCCAAATTTATTTTTCACCACGACCATATCGCCATCTCGTAAATTTTTACGTTTAGCTGTTTTTGGATTTATCCAGATAGGGCTATCACTCATAAGATCATGAAGCGACGGTACCGCCTGAGTGTGGCCGTTGGTATGAATAGGCGTTTTGCCACAAGTTAAACAAAGATCATGTCCATCAAATGTGTCCATATCTTTATCATTTAGCGCGCCATATCCTGCAAACTGCGCCTCGACATCAGGCAAAAATAGCTCTATCTTGCCGCTTTTTGTTTTAAGCTTAGCCATATCATCCATTAGACCATTTTCACCTATAAATTTAGAAGCGACTGGATATTTAGCAACAAATTTATCGATCATGCCTTTTTCTCTAAACAAAATTCCCGGCTCATCCCACGTGATAAAGCCATCTTTTTCCAGCGCAGCAAGTAAATTTACATCTCCGCCAGCTTGCTGCATCCTAAACTCACGTATATCGTTCCAAGTGTAAAGCTCATCTATCTTCATGCGGCGTGCTAGCTCTCTAAAGATAAATGCCCCATCTCTTGTGTCGCCAACTGGATCAATAACTTTATTTCTTATCATATAAGCTGGCTTTAGACCTGACTTATCCTCTATGCCCTCGTCGCGCTCTAGGTAGCTACTCTCAGGCAAGATGACATCAGCAAATGTCGCCATATCGTTTAGATAAACATCGCTTACCACGATAAAATCAAGCTTCTTCATAGCCTCTATGCTCTTCATCGTCTCAGCAACGTTTATTAGGTGGTTAAAGCGGATGTTAAACCAGCCTTTTATGGCGTAAGGCTTCTCGTTTAAGATAGCGTCATTTATATCCATCAAAACGCCATGTTTTCTACTTACAAATTTATGCCTACCAGCCTCGCCAGCGAAGTCTAGTCTGGTCACTTTTGGCACTTTAAATTTCTCATCTGGATTTTTAAGAACTGGAAATTTATCCTCGCCAACTAGCTTGTTAAAGGTTTTTGCATTTTTGCCACCAAAAAGACCACCTTTGACCTCCCAGTTACCCATCATCGCATTTGCCACCATGATGGCCTTTGTCCTCATATATTCAGCTTTTGTGGTGGTTGTCTTATGACCAAAATCAAAAATAACTCTTGGGGCAGCTTTATAAATTTCATCAGCGATGCGTCTAACATCACTTGCTTTTATGCCAGTGATCGCCTCTTGCCATTCAGGCGTTTTGCCCTCTACGCTTTTAACGATCTCATCAAAGCCAATTGTAAATTTCTCAATAAATTCTTTATCGTAAGTGCCATTTTGTATCCATGTATTTATGATAGCTAGCACAAAAGCTAGATCAGTGCCAGGTCTAACTGGCAGCCACTCATCAGCTTTTGAAGCTACAACGCTAAATCTTGGCTCAAGCACAAGTAGCTTTGTATCTTTTTTAGCTGCAAATTTAGCAAGCTTTTTAGCATCAGCTATGACGATGCCTTCAAAAAGATTGTGGCCAAAATTTACAACGTATTTTGCATTTGCAAAGTCTCTTTTTAGCTTAGCTATGCCATACATCTGCTCACAGACCATTTGATATGTGATCGGACAGCACGAAAAGTGTGAAAAGCAGTTTGGCGAGCCGTAAGCTGAGGCAAAATTTACCATTAGCTTATGTGTTTGCGAGCTTTTACAGGTAAAGACAAAGCTTTCAGGGCCATACTTTTGCTTGATCTCAAGCATTTTTTAAGCAACTAGGTCAAGTGCCTCGTCCCAGCTAGCCTCGCGCCATTTATTTTCTCCTCTCTCGCCAACCCTGATCAAAGGCTTTTTAACTCTATTTTCGTCATAAAGCTGACTAAAACCAGAACCGCCTCTTGCACAAAGCGAAGTCGCCGTACCGCCAGCTTTTGGATTACCGCTTAAGAAGCAAATTTTATTATCAACGATCTTTGCTTCAATAGGGCATCTTGAAGAGCACATCTCGCAAAAGCTACGGACGTACTTCTCATCTTGCTTTGCAGCATTTTCCAAAGCACCACCCGGTAAGGACGATGCAACCATACTAACTCCAGCACCTAATTTTAAAAATTCTCGTCTATTTAAGCTCATCTTTCTCCCTTTAAAAGATATTTGCCTTTAGTTATTTTAGTATTTAAAATTGAAAATAAAATTAAATCTTACTTAATATTTATATTTAGATTTTTAGTTTTAAAAAATTAGTATTCTAATATCAAAATAAGTAAAATTCTAAAAATTATAAATTTAATTAATATAATTTTTAACGTGATCTTATAAAAATTTTAAATATAAAATTTTGATTAAGGATTTTGAATAGAAATTAAAAATTTTAAAGGGATTTAAAAAAGCCGAGAGAGATCTCGGCTTAAGTTTAATTTAAAAATACTTATAAAAGTATCGGAGCTATCAAAAATCCAAGTGCGACAGAAAAAGCAATAGCTAAAACGCCTGGAATAAAAAAGGAGTGGTTGAATATATATTTACCTATCCTAGTTGTTCCAGTATCATCCATTTGAACGGCTCCAAGAAGTGTCGGATATGTTGGCAACACAAACAATGCTGAAACTGCAGCAAATGATGCAACTAAAATATATGCGTCACCGTTATTTGCAGCAGTTAAACCAAGTGCGGCTATAACTGTAGGAATAAGTGCCTTTGCGGTAGCAGCTTGAGAGTAAAGAAGCATACTAGCAAAAAATAGCGCAACAGCTAGCATAAACGGATAGTCTTTAACAAAATCGCCGGCAAAATTTTTGATCGCATCGGTGTGATTTACCACGAAAGTATCTCCAAGCCACGCTACACCTAGCACGCAGACGCACGCAGTCATACCACTTTTAAATGTAGCTGTATTAAATAACTTATCGACTTTAACGCCACAAGTTAGTGTGATTAAAGTAGCGATAACTAGCATAAAGCTCATAATAGCGTTATCTCTAGTTAATACCAACACCTTTGTAGGTTTATCTGGATCTTCTACATATTTTACATTAGTAGTTGAGTCAGTTTTAACTTTTATATCTTTTGCGACAAGTTCATTAAATTTATCTGGACTTTTGGTCTCATAAATTTTTTCATAGCCTGTTACATAGCTTGGTTTTATCCAGCCTACGTTTTTACTAATAGCAGTAGCATATAAAACGACAGAGATAACACCAACTAAGAATATTAAAACAGATAGTTTAGCTCCTTTTGGAAGCTCTTTTTTCTCTTCGATTTTAACATCTTTGATTAGCCCTTCTTTAAGTCTTCTTTGATACTCTTTATCGCTACTTAGATCAAGATTATAAAATATATTTATAACAAGAGCTGTTAGCATACAACCAATAAAAGTTGTAGGTATCCAGATAGCTAATAGTAATGGATAGCTAATGCCAAGTCCGCCCAAGGCATGCTCACCAGCCATAAATACAACCGCTGCTGAAACCGGGCTTGCAGTAATAGCTATCTGACTAGCAACAACAGCTATACTAAGAGGCGCGCTAGGCTTAATATTTTGCGTCTTTGCAACTTCAGTAATAACTGGAATCATAGAAAATGCTGTGTGTCCAGTACCAGCAAATACAGTTAGCAAGTAAGTGACAACTGGAGCTAAGAAATTTATGTATTTTGGATGTTTTCTTAGTATCCCCTCAGCTATTTGCACCAAATAATCAAGGCCACCAGCTACTTGCATCGCTGTAATAGCAGCTATAACGGACATAATGATTAAAATAACATCCCAAGGTATACTACCTGCTTTTAATCCAAGTCCTAAAGTTAAAACTACGACGCCAATGCCACCAGCATAACCAATAGCCATACCGCCTAGTCTAACACCCAAGAATATCGCACCAAAAAGTACGATCAACTGTAATATCAATGAAATATCCATTGAAAACTCCTCTATTAAATTTTATAACTAAAATTTTTACTTAAGCGTGCCAGAATTTTGACACGCTTTTAATAATACTTTGCTTAAATTTCTACCTAACCATGCTTGGATTTAGCATATTTTTTGGCTCTAAAATTTTATCGATCTCTTCTTTGCTTAGATAGCCTCTCTCTAGGCAGATATCGCCAACTGCTTTACCAGTTTGCAAAGCTTCTTTAGCGATGCTTGCTGACTTTTCATAGCCAATGTATGGGTTAAATGCTGTTACGATACCAACTGAGCCTAGAACTGATTTTAAGCAAGCTTCTGGATTTGCTGTTAGTTTTCTTACAGCTTTTTCAGCTAGTGTTTTCATCGCATTTTCAAGGATAAATATAGAGTTAAATAACGCATAAGCGATGCCTGGCTCAAACGCATTTAGCTCAAATTCGCCTCTTTCTGAGCAAAGCATGATAGTTACGTCGTTACCGATTACTTCATAGCACGCTTCGCCTACAACCTCAGCGATAACTGGGTTTACTTTGCCTGGCATGATTGAGCTGCCTGGTTGCATTTGTGGTAAATTTATCTCGCCAAGGCCGCATCTTGGACCTGAGTTCATCAAACGAAGGTCATTTGCGATTTTTGAAAGTCTAACAGCTGCAGTTTTTAACGCACCACTTACGTGTACAAAGTCTGCAGTGTCTTGTGTAGCTGCGATGAAATCATCAGCTTTTTTGAAATCAACACCAGTGATATCTTTTAACTTTTTAACAACTACATTTTTATAATCAGGGTGGCAGTTAATACCTGTACCAATCGCAGTTGCACCCATATTTAGATATGTCATTGACTCGCGTGCAGCTGTGATCTTTTCTATATCGCTCTTAATATAGCTTGCAAATGCGTTAAATGTATTGCCAAGTGTTGTAGGAACTGCGTCCTCAAGCTCAGTTCTACCCATTTTAATGATATCTTTAAAATCTTTTGCTTTTTTATCAAGTTCATCTTTTAGTAGATTCATCGCAGCAAGCAAATCAGTAAGTTTTGCGTAAGTTGCTACTTTTATTGAGCTTGGGTAAGTGTCATTTGTGCTTTGTCCAAGGTTTGTATGATCGTTTGGATGGATGTATTGATACTCACCTTTTTTATGACCCATGCTCTCAAGTGCGATATTTGTAATAACCTCGTTTGCATTCATGTTTGTACTTGTTCCAGCACCACCTTGAACCATATCAACCACAAATTGATCTAAAAACTCACCAGCTATTACTCTATCAGCGGCTTTTGCTAGCGTATCAGCGATCTTAGGATCTAAAACGCCAACCTCTTTATTTGCAAGTGCAGCTGCTTTTTTGATTTGTGCAAATGCTTTTACAAAGTATGGATACTCTTTTAAAGTTCTACCGCTCATATGAAAATTTTCGGTAGCTCTAAATGTTTGGATACCATAATAAAAATCGTCAGAGATTTCCAACTCACCTATAAAATCGTGTTCTTTTCTGGTTGCCATAACCATTCTCCTTATAAAAAATGTATTAATGAAATTATATAGATATTTAATATTTTAAATATTAATTACTACTTTATTTTTTTAAGCTTTGACTTTTAACCTAGATAAAACGACTTTTGGAGAAAAATTTATAGTAGCTTTTAAGCTATATTTAATAATATAGCTTAGATAAATTGTTATTTAAATAATAATATCACTTTTTTATTATATAAAAAGCTCGTAATTAGCTCAAATTTATTTAAATTTTTAAGCTTAAAAGGTAAATATATAGAAAAATAACATAAAATAAATATTAAATCACACTTTTTATATCCAAAAATATAAAAAATAAAGTTAAATTTTATTTCTAATATTACTTTAGAAAGTAAAAACTAAGTAAATATCACCATATTGCAAAGTAAATTTATTAAATTTTTAAATAGAGTCCTTAAGCTAAGCATCATAAAAATATTATTTAATAAATTTTATTTTACAAATCTTACTAATACTTTAGAAATTTCTTATTAATTTTCTTTCTTATTTATAAAGTCTTTTTATTGGACTTTAATAATTTTTATAAGCTATTTTTAATTTATATAGTTAGATTAATATTTGTAAGAATTTGTAGTAAATATAAATTTTAATCTTGCCCCTACAATCAGGAGCAAGAAATAACAAATTTTAGCTCTCAAGCCCTAAATTTGCTCTATACTCTTCGTATGTGCCTTTAAAATCAACGACCTCGCCATTGCCTTTTAGATGTAAAATTCTATTTGCAAAGGCGTCTATCAGCTCCCTGTCGTGGCTCACGCAGATAACTGAGCCATTAAAGTTATAAAATGCCTCGCCAAGCGCGATGATAGCTTCAAGATCGAGATGGTTGTTTGGCTCATCCATTACAAGTAAATTTGGTCTATGAAGCATGAGCTGAGCTAGCCTTACTCGGTGTTTTTCGCCACCACTTAGCGCGCCTACTGCCTTTTCTTGCTCAGCACCGCTAAAGAGCATCCTACCAAGGCACTTTCTAATCTCGTCTATGTCCTTGTTTTTGGCATCTTGCAAGTACTCATAAAGCTTTAGCTCGCCATCTATCTTATTTACCGTATCTTGTGCGAAATATCCTAGCTCGATGGTCGCGCCTATATGCACCTCGCCCGCGTCAGGCTTTAGCTCGCCCATTATGATCTTACAAAGCGTGCTTTTACCAACGCCGTTATGACCGATGATGGCTAGCTTATCGCTCTTTTCAAGCTTAAAGTTAAAATTTTCAAATATCACCTTATCATCAAATTTCTTACTTATATTTTTTAGCTCAATTAGCTCGTTTCCTATCTCGCGGTTTGTACGAAATAATATGCTTGGATCACGCCTGCTTGATACTGCGATCTCTGCTATATCGAGCTTCTCAAGCTGTTTTGCACGAGAGGTCGCCTGCTTTGCCTTGCTCGCATTTGCTGAAAATCTCGCGATAAATTTCTCCAGCTCCTCTTTCTCTTTTAGCTTCTTATCGCGCTCCATCTCGTGCTGCTTTGCGATCAAATTTGCAGCCATGTACCAGTCGTCGTAGTTGCCTGAAAACTCGCGAATTTTCTTAAAATCCACATCCAAAATATTTGTGCAAACTCTATTTAAAAAGTGTCTGTCGTGGCTGATAACAACAAGCGTGCCCTCGTGGCGGTTTAGCTCGTTTTCTAGCCATGCGATCGCGTCTATATCAAGGTTGTTTGTTGGCTCGTCTAAGAACAAGATGTCTGGCTTTGGAAAGAGCACTTGAGCTAGCAAAACCTTAACTTTATCTGAGTTTTCAACCTCGCTCATCAGCTTATCAAATTCATTTAGACCAAGCGAGCTTAAAATTTTTTCTATCCTAGTCTCATACTCGTAGCTTGGATCCTCCTCAGCGCTTATCATCTCAAGCTCGCTTAAGCGCTCATTTATCTCATCTGTAAATTCCTCGCTCATATAGAGCTTTTCTTTCTCTTTGACAGCGTCATATAGGCGTTTGTTGCCATAAAGCACCGCATCTTTTAGAGTGAAATTTTCAAACGCAAACTGATCTTGCCCAAGCACGCCAACTTTTAGTCCATTTTCTATGATGATCTCGCCGCTAGTTGGCTCGATAGCTCCGCTTAAAATTTTTAAAAATGTCGATTTGCCAGCGCCATTTGCGCCGATTAGTCCGTATCTGTTGTGGCGATTTAGCTTTAAATTTACATCCTCAAATAGCAAACTGCTTGCAAATCTTTGAGTAAGTCCCCTAACTTCTAACATTATTTTTCCTTGAATTTATTTTTTGCGATTTTGCCTAAAATTTGATTAAAAAGCCATTTTGCTACTTTAGTCTAAAATGACCTGTGATCTTGTAGTTATAAAGTATATTTTCTTCCTGCACGCCAGAGCCGATATTGTGGATGACAAGCGGTATTTGGCCTTCAAATTTATCTGAGATCACACCGATGTGAGGTAAATTTCTTGGCAGCATCCATGTGACGATATCCCCTGGCAAAAATTTATCATCACTCACCTCAAAACCTTTTCTTTTTAGATAGGTAGCGATGTTTAAAACGCGCCTGTGATCGATGTTTTTATCAGCTTTTTTAAGGCCCCATTTTTTAGGATAGCTTGTGAAATTTCTACTCATATCTTCAAAAATGAGTCTTTGCAGATCCATCTCTTGATGCCGCAGCGCCCTTATCACAACATCGGTGCAAACGCCCTTTTTGATATCCACATCACCCATTGGGTAGGCGAGCCTTTCGTAGCTTGGATCGTAACTTAGCGTCACGCCGATCTGCGACCTAGCGTCATTTACAAATTTGCTCGCCGAAAAGGCAAAAATTTGCGAGGCAAAAAGAGCTAAAAGTAGAAATTTCTTCATTTTCTACTTTAAAAGCATGGTTTTTAGGATACGTTTTCCTATCTCAACGCCTGGCTGATCGTAGGTGTTGATGCCTAGCATGATACCAGTGGCCGAAGTAAGCAGCTCATAGTAAAAAATGAGCCAGCCAGCATGAAACTCATCAAGCCTCTCAAGCGTTATAGTATCGACACTTATGCCCTCTTGCACCAGCGCCATAGCTGTCGCGTCGCACTGCAAATTTATAAGCTCATTTAGGCTTAGACCTGCCACAAAATCGCACTCTTCAAGCCCGTTTAAGCTCAAACTTGGGATAGTCTTGTCGCTTGCGTGATCTTTTATCTTTATAAATGTCACACTCTTATCTTTTACGCCGTCCATTATAAGCTGCAAAAAGCTGTGCTGATCGCGACTACCAACAAGTCCAACTGGCGTAAGGCCGACCCTTTTATAGCCTCTTTTTTTACCAAGGCTCTCCGCCCAAAGCTGCACGTACCAGTCGTTAAATTCAAAAAATCTATCGCAATAGCTAAAAATGACATTTATACTGGCATTTCTGCTAGTGGCGTAGTGGTAGGCTTTGGCGACTATTGAGCTATCTTTTTGCTCGATGTATTGCTTCTTGCAAGCAAGTGCGCCCTCCAGTAGTGCCTTTATATCATATCCGCAGATACCAAGAGGCACAAGGCCTATCGCACTTAGCACGCTAAATCTCCCGCCCACATTTTTTGGGATGTTAAAAAATTTAATGTCATTTTCTTTGGCAAAATTTTCTAAATTTGTCTCAGGATCAGTTATGATGAGGAAATTTTTGCCTAAATTTTTAGGCTTAAAGTCATCAAGCAAGCACTTAAAAATGGTGATAGTCTCGATCGTATTGCCAGATTTTGAGCTTATTATAAAAAGCGTTTCGTCAAAATTTAGCCCACTAAGCGTGCTTTTGTAGCTGCAAGGATCAACGTTATCTAAAAATAAAAGCTCTCTTTTTATCCCCTTTGTGCCATCAAGCATCGATTTTAGCGCCTTTACGCCAAGACTGCTGCCGCCAATGCCAACTAGCACGACATTTTTGATATGAGTTAGTCCCTTTTCATACTCGTCGATCTCGCCAAGTAAATTTTGCCCAAGTACTGGCAGGTGGTAGTAGCCTATCTCGCCGCTTTCGTATTCGTCGTTTATGCGTTTGGCGTAGGAGTCAATGACATCGCTGCTTGCAAAGTTAAATTTAAATGAAGTTTCTATCATTTACTGCGCTCGTAAAAGAAATTTGTAGCCTCGACAAAGCCATCGATGCTGCCGCAGTCAAACCTCTTGCCCCTAAATTTATAAGCCAGCACCATGCCATCTTTTGCTTGCGTTTTTAGTGCATCCGTGATCTGAATTTCGCCGTTTTTGCCTGGTTTTGTTCGCTCTAAAATGTTAAAAATATCTGGCGTTAGGATGTAGCGCCCGATTATCGCTAAATTTGTCGGAGCCTCGGCAGGATCAGGCTTTTCAACCATATCATCTACCATTATAAGATCATCTTCTATAAACCTACCACTTACGACGCCGTAAGACTTGGTCTGCTCTTTTGGGACTTCCATTACTGCAACGACGCTACAACGATACTTTTCATAAATTTTAACCATTTGCGAAAGCACGCCCTCGCCGTTTTCATTTATGCATAGATCATCTGCCAAAATGACCCCAAAAGCTTCATCTCGAACTAGAGTTTTGCCCGTATAAATGGCGTGTCCAAGCCCTTTCATGGCATTTTGCCTAGTAAATGAAAATGTGCATGAGCTCATTAAATTTCTAACTTCGCTTAGCAGTGACTCTTTAGAGCTACCTGCGATCTCTTTTTCTAGCTCGTAGCTGATGTCAAAATAGTCCTCAAGCGCCCTTTTTCCGCGTCCTGTGACAAATGCCATATTATCCATGCCAGCCTCAAGTGCCTCATCAACACCGTAGTGAATGAGTGGTTTTGTAAGGATCGGCAACATCTCTTTTGGGAGCGATTTTGTAGCTGGTAAAAACCTCGTTCCATATCCAGCCGCTGGAAATAGGCAAGTTTGTATCATTTTAGTCCTTCATAAAAAATTGCAAAATTCTACTATCTTTTCCTTAATAATATAAATTTGTTTGAATTTACAAGGCTTTAATTAGCAAATTGATAAGATTTTTAAAATTTTTAAAAAAGAGCAAAATTGCAGACGATTGATAGGATATTTAAAGCCCAGCTTGATATAAAAAAGTCAAATTTCTTAGCATTTTTGTGCCCGATAAGCTCGTTTAAAAGCTTGCACGAACACCTAAAAGAGGAGCATTTTAAGGCCGTTCACGTAGTTTGGGCGACAAGGGAGCTAAACAAATATGGACAAATCGTTGAAAATCAAAGCGATGATGGCGAGCCAAAGGGCACTAGCGGCCAGCCAAGCCTAAATGCGCTAAGAGGAGCTCAGCTTATAAATGTTGGGGTCTTGATAGTTCGCTACTTTGGCGGGATAAAGCTTGGCACTGGAGGGCTTGTTAGAGCCTACTCTGGGGCTGTGAATGAAGCGATAAACGAGGCTATAAAAGATGGCGGTGTGATAAAATTTGAGATAAAAGATGAGGTTAAATTTTTTACGCCATTTTCGCTGATGAGCCGCTTTGAGCACTATTTTGCTACTAAAAATTTAAGCGAGTTTGAAAGAGAATTTAATGACACTGGAGCGATCTGGAGCGTAAATTTAAACGAAGCCGAGTTTGCTGAGCTATTTAAATTTTGCAAAGAATTTGAAGCAAGCGAGTTTAAATTTCTAGCCTTGCCACTTGGCAGTAAAGCGCTGTTTATTTATTAATTGTAAAATCGTATAAATTTAAAAAGAAAGTAAAAATGGAAATTTGGAACGACATTTATAACCACTTTGACCCAGTCGCCTTTAGTATCTTTGGCTTTAGCGTGCACTGGTATGGGCTTATGTATATTTTAGCCCTTGTTTTGGCGCTTGCCATGGCAAAATATCTCGTTAAAAAAGATGATATCCCAATCTCAAATCAGCTCTTAGATAATTACTTTTTCTGGGTTGAAATAGGCGTTATTTTGGGCGCTAGGCTTGGCTGGGTTTTAGTCTATTCAGGCGAAGTAAGCTACTACTTGGCGCAACCTTGGCAAATTTTTAATCCATTTCATAACGGCGAATTTATAGGAATTCGTGGCATGAGCTACCACGGAGCAGTAGTTGGCTTTCTGCTTGCGACATATCTATTTTGCAAAAGGTATAAACAAAATTTATGGCAGCTACTTGACCTTTGTGCCGTTTGCATACCTTTTGGCTATACATTTGGCAGGATCGGAAATTTCTTAAATCAAGAGCTTTTTGGGCGAGTTACGGATATGCCTTGGGCGATAAATGTTTTTGGCCAACCAAGACATCCTAGTCAGCTTTATGAGGCATTCTTAGAAGGTTTAGTTATTTTTATTATTTTATTTTTATATAGGAAATTTAAGAAATTTAATGGCGAACTGATCGCGCTTTATGCTATTTTATATACTTTTGCAAGATTTATTTGCGAGTTTTTTAGAGAGCCTGATTCAGGACTTGGATTTATTATTTTTGATCTTTCAATGGGTCAAATTTTATCACTTATCATGTGTGGTTTTGGAATTTTTATTTATGCCATGCTTTATAAAAAATTTTCAAAGCTCTAATATAAGTGTTTAAAAAATATTAAAGTAAAAATCTGCTAGCATTAGCTTTATCAATTAATACTAATATTTAAATTAGTATTAAGAAATGATAATTTATTTCAAATTTCTTAGGAGGGCTCATGACCGGGCTTATAGAAGGTTTTTTGGGAAAACGGTCGGACGACAAAAAAAGTCGCACTCCAGCCGCTTGGGATAGATGGCAAAGTATTACAGGGTTTATTTTGGCCTGTTTTATATTGTGCCATATGGTTTTTACTTCTACCATACTACTTGGCAAAGACGCATTTAACGCTGTCGTAGGGTTTGCGGAGGCTAAATTTTTATTCGGCGAGGCTACATGGTGGATCACTAACGTCATAGCTGCGGTAATATTTGCCATTTTTATCGCTCATGCATTTTTAGCTATGAGAAAATTTCCAGCAAACTACAGACAATATCTAATGTTTAGAGGCCACAAAGACCGCATGAAGCACCTTGATACTACGCTTTGGTGGTTTCAGTTTTTAACCGGTTTTGCGCTATTTTTTGCAGCCAGCGCACACTTAGTAGATATAGTCTTTGGTGGACATATTACTGCCGACAAATCAGCGGCTGCATTTCATCAATTAGAAATTTTCTACTTCGCACTACTTGTTTTCATGGTCGTTCACGCTAGTATCGGTATGTACCGCTTGTATGTCAAATGGATAAGCATTGATGGTACAAATAAGCACGAAATGTTTGCCAAAAGAAATAAGGCAAAAACAATTGTATTTGCCGTTTATGGCATACTTGCTATAATTGCGCTAATCGCCGATTTCGTGTGGATCAGCCATTAAAAAGGAGCTAGAAGATGAATGTAAAATATTATGATGCATTGGTAATTGGTGGTGGTCTAGCTGGTCTTAGAGCTGCTGTGGCTGCTGGAGAAAAGGGCTTAAGCACCGTCGTTTTAAGCCTAATTCCCGTTAAGCGCTCGCACTCTGCGGCTGCGCAAGGCGGTATGCAAGCCTCTTTGGGAAATTCAAAAATGAGCGAAGGCGACAACGAGGATGTACACTTTGCCGACACGGTAAAAGGTAGCGACTGGGGCTGCGATCAGCAAGTAGCGCGTATGTTTTGTCAAACCGCGCCTAAGGCGATTCGCGAGCTAGCGGCTTGGGGCGTGCCTTGGACTCGTATAACAAAAGGCGAGAGAAGCGCTATCATCAACGCTCAAAAAACGACTATCGTAGAAAAAGAAGAGGTCCACGGACTCATTCACTCTCGCGACTTTGGCGGAACTAAAAAATGGAGAACATGCTTTACTGCAGACGCCACCGGTCACACTATGCTTTTTGCCGTAGCAAACGAAGCTCTGAAACACAATGTCGAAATTCATGACAGAAAAGAAGCTATCGCGCTAATCCACGCAAACAACCGCTGTTACGGCGCGATCGTTCGCGATCTAGTTAACGGCGAGATCACGGCTTACGTCGCAAAAGGTACGCTAATCGCTACGGGCGGCTACGGTAGGGTTTATAAGCACACTACAAACGCCGTAGTTTGCGAAGGTATCGGCGCGGCCATCGCACTTGAGACCGGCGTAGCTCAGCTAGGAAATATGGAAGCGGTGCAGTTTCACCCGACTCCGATCGTTCCATCAGGCATTCTTTTAACAGAAGGTTGCCGCGGCGACGGCGGAATTTTACGCGACGTGGACGGATATCGCTTTATGCCAGACTACGAGCCTGAGAAAAAAGAACTAGCTAGCCGCGACGTCGTAAGCCGCCGCATCATGGAGCATATCCGCGCAGGCAAAGGGGTACCTAGCCCATACGGATATCACGTTTGGCTTGATATTTCAATCCTTGGACGTGAGCATATCGAGAAAAACTTACGCGATGTTCAAGAAATTTGCGAAATCTTTAACGGCATCGATCCTGCCGACACCGAAGTATATACTGACGAAAATGGACGCCAACGCGGTAAAGGCTGGGCGCCGATCCTTCCTATGCAGCACTACTCTATGGGCGGCATAAAAACTAAGCCTACAGGCGAGAGCCCGACGCTAGCGGGTCTATTTAGCGCCGGCGAGGCTGCGTGCTGGGATATGCACGGATTTAACCGCCTAGGCGGCAACTCTGTTTCTGAAACCGTCGTAGCTGGCATGATCGTTGGGGACTATTTTGCCGACTACTGCGGCAGCCACGAGATAGATATAAATACCGCAGATATCGAAAAATTCGTTAAAAAAGAGGAAGACTATCTAAAAAGCCTTGTCGAAAAAGAGGGCAAATTTAACGTATTTGAGATCAAAAACAAGATGAAAGACATTATGTGGGAGCACGTGGCGATATTTAGAACCGGCGAAGGTCTTGCCGTAGCGGTAAAAGAGCTAGAAGAGCTTTATAAACAATCTTTAGATGTCAAAGTCACAAACAAGGCCCTATTTGGCAACCCTGAGCTTGAGGAAGCCTACCGCGTACCAAAAATGCTAAAACTGGCCCTTTGTATCGCAAAAGGCGCGCTTGATCGCACCGAGAGTCGCGGAGCGCACTGCCGCGAAGACTATCCGAAACGCGACGACCTAAACTGGCTAAACAGAACTCTAACTAGCTGGAAAGAGGGCGATACGCTACCGACTATTGTGTATGAGCCACTTGATATTATGAAAATGGAGATGCCACCAGCATTTAGAGGCTATGGTGCGAAAGGTAATATTATTGAGCATCCAGATAGTGCCATCCGCCAAAAAGAGGTTGATGAAATTCGTGAGAAAATGCAAGCTGAAGGTAAGAGCAGGCAAGAAATTCAAGAGGCTTTAATGCACTATGATCTTCAACCAAAATATAAAGCACCAAACGAAAGAGCAGGAATAGGATATGAGTAGAAAAATAACCATAAAAGCATTTAAATATAATCCGTTAAGCAAAATTTCAAAGCCGCACTTTGCGACCTACGAGCTAGAAGAGACTGATGGTATGACGTTATTTATCGCGTTAAATATGATTCGCGAGAAATTTGACCCAGATCTTAGCTTTGACTTTGTTTGTCGTGCTGGAATTTGTGGAAGTTGTGGCATGCTTGTAAATGGCAAGCCAAGATTAGCTTGTAGAACTCTTACTAAGGATTTTGAAAGCGGAGTAATTGAGCTTATGCCTTTGCCGGTATTTAAGTTACTAAAAGACTTAAGCGTAGATACGGGCAACTGGATGAATGCGATGAGTAGGCGTGTGGAGAGCTGGATACATACAGACCACGAGACAGATATCTCTAAACTTGAGGAAAAGGTTGAGCCTGAAGTGGCTCAAGAGGTATTTGAGCTTGATCGCTGCATCGAGTGCGGTATCTGCGTGGCTGCATGCGGTACGGCTATCATGAGGCCTGATTTCATCGGTGCGGTTGGACTTAACCGCGTAGCTAGATTTAAAATCGATGCGCTCGATAAACGAACCGACGAGGACTTTTACGAGCTTATCGGCGACGATGACGGCGTATTTGGCTGTATGACTTTGCTAGGCTGTGAAGACAACTGCCCTAAACACTTACCACTTCAAAGCCGCATAGCTTATATGCGTAGAAAAATGGCTGCTATAAAGTAGCAAAGGGGCTGTAAAAGCCCCAAATTTACTTCTAAATTTGTTAAAAAAGACTGCAAATAGATGCCAAAAGGCATAAAAAGATATCAATAGATACAAATAAGAAAAATAAAAATATCAAAAATGGGATTGATAAGAGTGCGCCCATTATATAGCCAAGTGGAAATGCGATAAATATAAAGACGATTCCAACACCAGAAACAAAACAAAAAATTAGCGCAAATATCGTAGTAAAGGTGTTTACAAATAAGCTAATATTTTCTAAAAGAAAATTTGTTAGGCCAAGACATCTCATGTTTTGATTATAGCTTTTAAGCCAAAAAATTTATATAATTTCAAAAATTTGCTTCATTTAAGGATATAAAATGTTGCCAAGCTATAAAGATATGATGCTGCCTATTTTAGAATTTGTCGCGCAAAAGAAAGAGGCAAATAGAGCTGAAATTTCTAAATTTATAATTGAGCATTTTAAGCTAAAAGACGAAGATCTTTTGCAAAAAATAAAAAGAGGAACTCCAACTTATATAAATCGTACCGACTGGGCTTTATCCTATCTGGCTACAACAGCTCAAGTAAAATCAAGGCCAGAAAAAGTGCTGCTTCAAAAAGTTGGTAGAAGCCTATTTGCCATAACAAATTTTGGCAAAGAGTTAGTAAGCAGTAAGGATAAAAAGAGCAAATTTCTCACTTGGTACGATGAAATTTACAAACAAGAGATAAGGCAAGAGAAAAAAGAAGCCACGGAAAACACCCCAGATGACAATATAGATGAAGCGCTTTGCAAGATAAAAGAAGAGCTAAAAAGTGAAATTTTATCTAGCATTTTAGAAAAAGAGTCAAGATTTTTTGAATACCTTGTAACAAAGCTACTTGAAAAGATGAATTATGGAGCTGGAAATCTTACGAACAAAGGCCCAGATGGCGGGATAGATGGCATCATAGACGAAGATGAGCTTGGGCTTTCTAAAATTTATATCCAAGCAAAAAGATACAAAGACGGCAGTAATATCCGTAGGCCAGAAATTCAGCAGTTTATCGGCGCCATCTCAAATAAAAATACTAAAAAAGGTGTCTTTATCACTACAGCAAAATTTACCAAAGAAGCTGAAAATTTCGCTAAAGATAATCAAAATTTTAGCGTGGTTTTGATAGATGGCGACAAGCTTGCGGAGCTAATGATAAAATACAAAGTCGGCGTTCAAACAAGCCAAATATATGAAATTTGCAAAATCGATACCGACTTTTTTGAGGAAAATAATTTTTAAAATTTTAAGCCATAAAGCACTACTGCGTATATTTATTGCAAGTTGCTGCTTGGGATCATTTTGGTCTTGCTTTATTTGTGTGCTTAAAAAGCAAATTTAAATCTTTACTAACGCCAAAATAGTCTAAATTTACCAGCTTAAAATGCTTTTTAAACCAAATTTTACTCTTATAAACGCCGTCTAAAATTTAAGTGTTATAATTACAGCGAAATAACGATTTTAAGGAGAGGATATGCAATCTCGCATAATCACTGGCGTTTTGATGTTTGTTGCTATTTTAGTAGTTTTTTTTATTGATAATTATATTTTAAATTTTATCTTGCTCGGCGCTGTGCTTTATTTTGCATTTAATGAGTCGCTCAAGCTTTATAATATCGATCACAAACAGCTAGTTTTTGCCGCACTTGCTTTTTACGTGCTTACATATTTTACAAATCCAATATTCATAGCGATCCTTGCTATCATGCTAGTTGCTTCGATCCTAGCTCACATAAAAAGTGAAAATTTAAAGCTAGTCGCACCTTTTGTATATCCAACCACGCCGATCTTTATGATATGGATGCTTTACTCAGAGTATGGCGTAGGCTATCTCGTATGGCTTATTTTAAGCGTAGTTGCAAGCGATAGTGGTGCATTTTTTGTTGGTAAAATGTTTGGCAAACATCCATTTAGCCCAAGCTCACCAAATAAAACAATCGAAGGTGCAGCAGGCGGCGTAGCAATAGGCACTGTGATTGGCTGCATTGTTGGAAATTTTATAACTGAAGGATTTTTCCAAATTTTATTTTCAAGCTTTTTAGTCTGCGTGTTTGCGGTTTGGGGAGATTTGTTTGAGAGTTACCTAAAAAGACTTTGCGGCGTCAAAGATAGTGGTTCGCTCTTCCCAGGACACGGCGGCATGCTTGATAGGATAGATGGCTATTTATTTGGTGTAGTTGCCCTACTTTGGTCGCTCTCGTGGTAATACTTGGCTCAACTGGTTCAATCGGCAAAAACGCCCTTAATCTTTGCGAAAAATTTGGCGTAGAGGTTGAGGCGTTAAGCTGCGCTAAAAATGTAGATTTACTAAATGAGCAAATTTTAAAATTTAAACCAAAATTTGTCTGCGTAGGCGATGAAAAGCTAGCTAAAAATGTAAAAAACATAGAAGATAAAAATATCTTTTTTAGTGAGGCTGGACTGCTGCAAATGCTAGAAATTTCAAGCTCAAAAAAGATAATAAACGCCCTTGTTGGCTTTGCTGGCCTTGCTCCTAGTTTAAAGACGCAAACTCTTGGCAAAAGGCTTGCACTTGCAAACAAAGAGAGCCTTGTTGTTGGCGGCAAATTTCTAAAAACTAGAGAAATTTTACCAATAGACAGCGAACATTTTGGACTTAAATTTCTACTTGAAAATAAAACTGCACCAAAAAAACTCATCATCACAGCAAGTGGCGGTGCATTTTATAAAAAGCCGATCAAATTTCTAAAAGACGCCTCACCAAGCGATGCACTAAAGCATCCAAACTGGGATATGGGCGCAAAGATTACGATTGATAGTGCGACGATGACAAATAAGCTTTTTGAGGTGATGGAAGCTTACTGGCTTTATGGCATTAAGGAGATCGAGGCTGTGATAGAGTCAACCTCTGCGATACATGCCGTAGTTGAATTTATAGACGGCTCAAGCACGATGCACCTCTCGCGACCTGATATGAAGCTAGCTATCGCTCATGCTATGTTTGAAAATATCAATGAAAATATTGTCTCACACGCAAATGTACTTGATCTAAAAAATATAAAATTTCATAAAATCAGCCTTAAAAAATATCCCATTTTTTCGCTAAAAGATGAGGTCCTAGCAAACCCTGATCTAGGTGTAGTGATAAATGCTGCAAATGAGGTTGGAGTATTTAGCTTTTTAGAGAAAAAATGTTCGTTTTTGGATATCTCAAGGCTCGTTTTAAGCTCTGTTAAAAATTTTAGAAATATTAAAATTTCAAATATTGATGAAATTTTTGAAGCTGATAAAGAAGTTAGAAATTACGCAAAAAGGATGTTAAATGCAAAGGTATGAGGGTTATAAATTTGATCCCAAGCAAAGCTTAATCGGCGTTCAGTTTTTATTTGTCGCCTTTGGTGCACTTGTATTAGTGCCGATACTTACGGGGCTAGATGCAAATGTAGCTCTCTTTACAGCCGGTCTTGGCACGCTACTTTTTCAGCTAATTACTAGAAAAAATGTTCCGCCTATTTTTTTAGCAAGCTCCTTTGCTTTTATCGCGCCGCTTCAGTACGGTATCGAAAAATGGGGCATAGCCGTGACGATGGGAGGCGTTATATTTGCTGGATTTTTCTATGTTGCTTTAAGTCTTGTGGTCCGATTTGGCGGAGAGAAAATTTTGCATAAAATTTTGCCTCCAGTTGTCGTTGGGCCGGTCATCATGACAATAGGCCTAATCCTTGCTCCAAATGCCGTCAAAATGGCAACATCAGCCACTGAAATTTATACTCAAAATGAAGCAATGATCGTCGCTGGCATTTCGCTAGTGGCTACTATTTTAGTGATGATGCTTGGACGTGGCATGTTTAGGCTTATACCTATTTTGCTTGGTATTATCACCGGATACATCGTAGCTTACTGCTTTGGCATGGTTGATTTTACCCCTATCTTTAATGCACCTTGGTTTAGAATGCCAAATTTCACTACACCAAAATTTGAGTTTGAAGCAATCATTTATATGATACCTATCGCCATCGCCCCAGCGATCGAGCACATCGGCGATATGCTTGCTATCTCAAACGTCACAAAAGAGGATTTTCTAAAAAATCCAGGGCTTAAAAATACGCTCCTTGGAGATGGACTTGCTACTTCGCTTGCTGCCTTTTTTGGTGGCCCGCCAAACACTACATACTCAGAGGTCACAGGCGCAGTTAGCCTTACAAAAGCTTATAATCCAGCGATCATGACCTTTGCGGCGATCACTGCCATCGTGCTAGCCTTCGTTGGCAAGCTAGGAGCGGTGCTCTCAACTATCCCAGCCCCGGTCATCGGCGGTATTATGCTGCTACTTTTTGGCATCATTGCAAGCGTTGGCATGGAGACACTTATAAAAAATAAAGTTGACCTTGCAGACCCTAGAAATATGATAATCGTAGCCCTCATCTTTATCTTTGCCATCGGCGGCATGGTGCTTGACCTTGGAGCAGTTAAATTTTCAGGTATAGGGCTTGGCGCGGTTACTGGCATAGTTTTAAATTTGCTTTTACCAAAAACAAAGCATTACGAAGGATATTAATGCGTAAATTTCTACTTTTTTTACTAACCTTTGCCACTGCTAGTTTGGCCAATACTTTAGACTATGCGCTCATCAAAAAAGGTGAGCCAAGCGAGAACACGATGTTGTTAATCGGCGGTATTCAAGGCGATGAGCCGGGTGGCTTTTTGGCAGCCTCTATCGTGGCAACTGACTATAACATCACAAAAGGCTCGCTTTGGGTTGTGCCAAATTTAAATTTCCCAAGCATAATCGAGCGAAGTCGTGGCACAAAAGGCGATATGAATAGAAAATTTGCCCATGTCGATAAAAACGATCCAGACTATAACTCAGTGATGAAGATAAAAGACGTCATCAATGATAAAAACGTTACGCTCATATTAAATTTGCACGATGGAAGCGGATATTACAGAGATAAATTTATAAACAAAGACGAAAATCCAGATAAATGGGGCAATACTTGCATCATTGATCAAAGCACACTTCCTAGTTCAAAATACCCAGAGCTTGAAAACATTGCTTCAAGCGTAAAAGACGTGCTAAACAAGCATCTAATAGATCAAAAACACCAGTATCACATCAAAAACACGCACACTGCGATGGGTGACAAAGAGATGCTAAAAAGCCTAACTTACTATGCTATCACGCAAAATAAATCAGCCTTTGCAAACGAAGCTAGTAAAAATTTAAACGCTGAGCAAAGGACTTATTACCATCTAATCGCTATTGAAGAATATATGAAAAAGGCTGGCATTAGCTTTACTAGGCCGTTTAATCTTGATGTTAAAAGCGTAAAAAAGGCGATCGAAAAAGAGATCAGACTCGAGCTTGAAAATTCATACGCGATAAGTCTTAAAAATCTAAAGCCTTTAATAAATTTTGTCCCACTTAAAAAAGGCGAGTTAAACTATAGCTCACCAAATCCGTTAATAGCCGTCATAAAAGAAAATGGTAGCTTCAAAGTGCAGTACGGCAACCGCTTTGTTACTAGGTTAAAGCCACAATATTTTGAGTTTGCAAAACCGCTTGAGGAAATTTCACTAATAAGTGACGGTAGCGAGCTTACATTAAAAAGTGGCGATAAATTTAGCGTGAAAAAGAGCTTTAAAATAAAATCACTCAAAAACGTGCGCGTAAATGTCATAGGATATGGCACAAAAAGTATAGATGAGAGTGAGCAAGAAGTGGCTAAAAGTAGTCTAAATAAAAGCTACAGCATCGACAAAGACGGCAAAATTTATAGAGTCGAGTTTTATAAAAACGAAGATGGCAAAGAGAAATTTGCTGGCATGATCTTAGCGGAGTTTAAATGATACTTGGCATCGAAAGCAGCTGTGATGACAGCTCAGTTGCACTCATAGATGAACGCACTTTAGAGAAGATTTATTATAAAAAAATTTCTCAAGAAGAGGAGCACGCTATCTTTGGTGGCGTTGTTCCTGAGCTTGCAGCTAGGCTTCATACAAAGGCACTGCCAGCACTTTTAGAGGATATCTTGCCAAATTTTAAAGATATAAAAGCAATCGCTGTGACAAATGAGCCAGGTCTTAGCGTGAGCCTAATAGGCGGCGTCAGCATGGCAAAAGCGCTAAGCGTGGCTCTTAATATCCCGCTAATTGCCGTAAATCATTTAGTTGGCCACATTTACTCACTATTTTTAGATCGCGAAGCTACCTTTCCACTTGGCGTACTGCTAGTTAGTGGCGGGCATACGATGATCTTAGAAGTAAGCGAAAATGATGAAATTTTGGAGCTTGCAAGCACTGGCGATGATAGCTTTGGTGAGAGCTTTGACAAGGTTGCTAAAATGCTTGGTCTTGGTTATCCAGGCGGTGTCGTGGTGCAGCAAAATGCCCTACTTTGTAAAGACAAAGAGAGGTTTCATTTTACCATTCCACTTCTTCACGACAAGCGCCTTGAGTATAGTTTTTCAGGGCTTAAAAACCAAGTCAGAGTCGAAATTTCAAAGCTAGAAAGTATCACTCCAAAAGATATTTCTGACATCTGCTATGCATTTGAAAATACTGCCTGTGAGCACATTTTAAACAAGCTTGAAAAGGTCTTTTGTTTAAGAAATTTTAAGCGTTTTGGTGTAGTTGGCGGCGCAAGTGCAAATCTAAATTTACGAAAAAGGCTTGAAACGCTTTGTCAAAAAAACGAGTGCGATCTTTTACTAGCTCCACTTGAGTTTTGCTCTGACAATGCCTTGATGATAGCAAGAGCTGGGCGTGAGAAGTACCTAAAAGGAGAGTTTGTAAACCATAGCGAGCTAAATATAAATCCAAGAGTTAGCTTTAAAAAGCTTGAGTTAAATTAAACTTTTTAAAAAAACATAAAATTTTGCGCCTAAATCTTGATAGCTTCGTAAGTAAAAACGTAATAAAATCTAAAAAATTTCAAAAAAAGAATCTTTAATGGACGAGTTTTTAAATCACGCTTGGCATTTAAATAAAATTTACGCTAATACTGATGCAAGCGTGCCTTTTTACCCAGATCTACTGGCGCTTCTTTTATCTTGTGATGAGAAAAATTTAGATGAGTTTATGGCTCTTGCCGAGTTTAGAACTATCTTAAAAAAGCTAGGCGTTGGACTTGATATCTTTAGCATACAAAGTGCACAGCTAGCTACGCTAAAAGCACTAAATGAGGCAAAAATTTCAAGTGATGAACTCGTAACCCGCTTACAAAAGCTACGTGACGAAAAGATAATTAGCCATGAAAAATTTGATTTTTTAATAAAATTTATAAGCAAAAACTCAAATCAAAATAAAGCAGAAATTTCTAATGCGAAGCCAAAAGATCATTTTCACAAGAGCTTGGATTTTCTAAACGAGATAAATGAAAAAGCAAGTATGCTTGATGAAGATAAAGAATTTTTACTAGCTTTAAAAAACGCCAAAAAAAGATCAAACGAAACGCTTTTTAACATCGCAGTAAGCGGCATCATAAACTCTGGCAAATCAACCCTTTTAAATGCACTTTTAAACAAATCCGTCCTTGGCACTTCAAATGTGCCTGAGACCATAAATTTAACCATCTTAAAGCATGCATCAAATAGCCATGCAAAGGTAAATTTTTATAGCCCAGACGAGCTAGAAAAGCTTGGACTTTCAAGCGAAAATTTACCAGCTAGTAGCGTAGAGATCAGCCTAGATGAGATCAAAAACTATACATCTTCAAGCTCAAAAACAGCAAATCTCGTAAAAAGCGTTGAGCTTTATGATGACTTGGAGCTTTTAAGAGATAATGTCTGCATTATAGACACTCCGGGCATAGATGATGCGATCGTTTTAAGAGAGCAAATAACTACAAATTTTATGAAAGAGTGCGACCTTTTAGCACATCTCATGAATGCTTCGCAAAGTGCAACGCAAAAAGACGCACTATTTTTGAAAAAATGCCTTGAAAACTCGCATATCGTAAGAGTTGCTATCGTGCTAACTCACACTGATGAGTTAAACGCAAAGGATATTAATGAAACGCTTAACTACGTAAAAAAGGCGATTGGCGAGCAAATAAATGATATAAAGATAGATTATTTTGTGCTTAGTGCAAAGGCTTATCTTGATGGCGCTTTAAATAGTGGTGTGCCGGAGTTTAAAGAGTATCTTTACGATGTGCTTTTTGGTAAAGACTCTAAAAAATCAGCTCTCATTTTAAACTCATATCAAAAAGAATTACAAAATATTTTAAAAACAAAACTCGAAGCTACAAAGGCTGAAATTTTAGAGCTTAAGGCCTTTACTTTAGAGCTAGAAGCTTTGCAAAACGAGCAAGCAAATATCAAAAATTCTCTTAATGAAAATTTCACAAAACTTGAAAGGCTTTTAGAAAGCGAGCTAAAAAAACTAGATGATAAAAATGCAAAAGATATCTATAAAATGGGACTTGAAGCATTACTTCAAAATCTAAACGAAAAGATTAAGAGTGAGATCGCTTACTGCAAAAATAAAAGAGAAAATTTAAACCTAAAACGTCTTACACAAATAGCAAAAACTACACTTCATGACGGAGTTGCAGCACTTATGAGAGAGGCCAGAAATGAAACTTTAGTGCAAACAAAGTCATGCGAGCAAAATATCGCTTTAAGTTTTGATGGCTTTAAGGTGAGTGAAAATAAAATTTTTAGTATAAATGACTTTTTAAAGCAAATGGGCGTAGAGCTTGATTTTATCGAGCTTCTAGATGAGCTTGAAGCTAAAATTTTAAGCAAAAGTGAGCCAGATGAGGTGCTTTTAAGTTTAAGACAGAATTTACTTAACAATAAAAGCATATCGCAGTTTTGTGAGATACTAGCAGAACATGAAAAAAAGCTGCTAAAAGAGCGAGTAAAGGCTTATGAGATGAGCCAAAAAGAGGCTTTAAATAAAAGGCTTTTAGTGCTCAATGAAAAACTTAATGAGCTAAATTTACAAAATCAAAGCTCGATTTCAAAGCTTAGACAAAAGACCTCCTTACAAGATGAAATTTGCTCACTTTTAGAGGATATTAAAAATGTTTAATGAGTTTATAAATGCCTACAAAGCGAGATATTTTAAGGTCTTTACAAATGATTTTAAGGGTGAGCTAGCTAGGCTCGTAAATGATCTAAACGATCCTAGCTTGCATATAAGCGAGCAGATAAAAGAGAGCTTAAATTTACTAATAGACACTCTAAATGAACCACCGCTAATAGCTGTTATCGGTCAATTTTCAAGTGGGAAATCAACGTTTTTAAACGCACTTCTTGGTCAAGATATCTTGCCATCAGGACTAACTCCAGTCACTGCAAAGGCTGTGAGACTAAAATTTGCAAAGATGCCACTTCTAAGCGTGAAATTTATAAACGATAGCGAAAGCCTGCTAGCAAGTAGCGATCTAGCCGAGCTAAATAAGCTAGGCGAGCAAGTTTCTGGCATGACGCTTTATGCGCCAAGTGAGATTTTAAAAGAGATAAATTTCATCGACACTCCTGGCCTAAACTCGCTAAGAGATGCTGATACAAAAGAGACAAAAAATACGCTAAAAAAGGTTAGTGGTGCGATATGGCTAAGCCTTGCAAACAACGCCGCAAAGGCAAGTGAGCTTGAAAGTATCAAAGAAATTTTAAAAGCCAATGATCTAAAAGCGATCTGCCTAATCAACCAAAAAGACAAGCTAAGCGAGGACGAGCTTGAAAATTTGCTAAAACACGCTGGGCAAACTTATGGCGAGCTTTTTGAGGATATCATCGCTATCTCGTCAAAGCAAGCCCTTCTTGGCATAACAAATAATGACAAAGGCCTACTTGAAGCTTCAAATTTTAACGAAGCTCTAAAGGCTATTAAAGAGTGCTTTTTAGACAACAGCTTTAAAGAAAATTTCATAAAAGTAAGGGCAAAAAAGATCGTAAAACTCCTAACCAACGAGCAAGAAAAACATTTAGAAATTTATGATAATGCGCGGTTTATTTTAGATGAATTTAGTGGCTCATTAGATGAGAGGCTAGAGGCGATAAAAGAGGAGTTTAAGCCAAAGATCACTTTAAGTTATAGTCAAATGAGTGAAGTTATAAAACTTGCTGCCGATGAAGTATTTAAGCTACTTAAACCATTTTCAAAGACAAAATTTAACGCTTCAAAGACGCTTTTAAATAAAGAAATTTACAAGCGTGAAAATTTTGAGGTAATAAGCCTTGATAGCGACGAAGTCTTTTCAAAACTTATCTACGAAGATGTGGTTTTTAATAAATTTTTTAAACGCTACAAAAAAGATCTAAAAGAGCTAGAAAATGCAATAACCTCAGCATTTAATGAGCTTTATAAAAATTTAGAGGATAAATTTTTAATATATAAATCTCGCTATGAAAATTACGCTAGCTTTGATGATCAAGCCTTGGCTTACGAAACAAAATCCATAAATACCTATGCCGGACGGACATATGAAAATTTTTTAAGAGAGTATGAAACGGCTAAATTTAAGGCCACACAAAAGGTCTCTTTGTTTTTTGAAAAGCTTGATATAAAGCTAGCCTCAAACTATGAAAACGCGCTCAAACTCGCGGTTTATTTTATAAAACAAAAGATAGAAAAGACGCTAGAATCGCATCTGCAGATGAATACGCCACTTTATATTCCAAGCGCAAAAGACGTCTATGAGCGTATGCTTGATGCGTTTAGTCTTTATGAGTTTGAAGCTTTAATGTGCTCAAACAGCTCGTTTTTAAATAAAATTTTGCTTGATATAAAGAGCGATTTTAATGAAATTTATACTTTAAAAATAGCAATGCTTGATGGCTTAAAAGCAAGAGTTAAAGAGCAAATTTCAAAGATCGAAGAGCTTTGTGAAAATTCATTGCTATTAAGATAAATAAATTTTTTAAAGCTTAGAAGCTATCCATTTAAGGATAGCTTCTATTTTATGCGTGCATTACACCGATCTTTGGTGCGTCAAATGCAGTTACACGCTTTGGCACGCCTTTAAATTTCTCGACATTCACAAGGCTTGTGTGAGCGGTGTTGCTCTGGCTCATCTTGCTTGATGGTACGTCTTTTGTGAGCACATTTAAATTTCCGTGCAAGCAAAGGCTCTTTTCACCCGGTTTTTCAGGGTCATACCAAGCACCTTCGCTTACTATCACGACATTTTGTGGCACATCCTCAGTTACAAATGCACCGCACAAAATTTCGCCTCTATCATTAAACACGCGCACCACGTCGCCCATCTTTATCCCTCTAGCCTCGGCTGTTTTTGGATTTATTAGCACTGGCTCACGCTCTGCGATCTCGTTAAAGTTGCGAAGCACGGAGTTATTTAGCTGTGAGTGAAGCCTAAATTTAGAGTGCGCGCCGCTGATTGCGATAGGGTATTTTTTATTTTTTGCGCCAAGCCACTCAAATGGCTCAAGCCAAGCTGCATGCGGTGGGCAGTCATCATAGCCAAAGCCAGCAACCGTCTCAGAGTAAATTTCTATCTTGCCAGATGGCGTTTTTAACGGATTTGCCACTGGATCGTCGCGGAATTTCTTGTAGTTTGTAAAGTAGCGTTTTTTCTCATCGATCTTGTCAAATCTAAAATATCCCTTCTCCCAAAATTCCTCAAAGCTAGGCATGCTCTCATACCCAAGCTCAGCAGCCTTTTTAACGGCATCTTCATATATTGTCTTGACCCACTCTAGCTCACTTTTACCCTCGCTAAATGCCTCTTCCCTGCCCCACTCTTTGGCGATCAGCCTTGCGATCTCGAAGTCACTCTTACTCTCGCCAAATGGCTTAACTAGTGGCTTCATCGCAAATAGATACTCGCTCGTTGAATTTGCCATCTCGATGTCTGTTCGCTCGTATTCAAGCGCAGCTGGCAAGACGATGTCGCTAAATTTAGCTGTACTTGTCCAAAACGGCTCGCAAGTGATGATAGCATTAACGTTTCGCATAGCTTTTATCGCTCTGTTTGCGTCAGGATGCCTTGTAAAAGTTGAGCCATTTGCGTTAAACATCACTCTAATCTTTGGTAGTTTGTAGCTCTTGCCATTTCTTGTTATCTCCTTGCCTGGCTTAAGAAGTGCGTCTATGAGCCTTGAGTTTGGCATTTCGTAGCCCTTTGTCTTTGGCACTAAGCCACTATCAATAAATTTTTGTGGCACCTTCGTCTCAAAAGCTGCTAGTTTAGGTGCTATGAAGCTCTCATCAGCATTTTTGTGCATACCGTCATTTGTGACAAAGCCACAACCCTCTTTACCGATGTGTCCAAGCATCGCATTTAGCGTCACAAGCGCCCAGTACGCCATCTCACCGTGATCTTGTCTTTGAATGGCGTAGCCACTAATTATCACTGAATCATTTTTAGCTAGATCCTCGCTAAATTTCGCAAGATCTTGCTCGCTCACACCACAAATTTTGCTTGCCCAAGCTAGGTTTTTATTGACCCCGTCAGTTTTACCAAGCATATACTCTTTAAATTTATCAAAGCCAACTGTGTATTTTTCTATAAATTCTTTGCTGTAAAGTCCCTTTTCAAAAAGGTAGTTACACATACCTATCATCATCGCCGTATCGGTGCAAGGTACGACTTCAAGGTATTTTGAGTCAAAGTATTTTGCGCTATCGTTGTGATAAACGTCAACGCTATAAATTTTCATCTCGCCACTCGCGCCTTTTTTTCTGATCTCATCATAGTATTTATATGAGTTGTGAAGCGGCACGCCAATGGCGATCTTGTTTGAAACTACTGGGTTTGTGCCCCAAAATACGATCGTTTTGGCGTTTTTTAAGATCGCCTCCCACTTTGTTGGCGCTAGCGCAGGATCGACGAAGCCAGTGACGTGAGGCATGATGACAGTCGCTGCGCCGTATGAGTAGCCACCTAGCTCATTTACGTAGCCGCCAAGCACGTTAAGTAGCCTTTTTGCGGTCTTTTGGCTGTGGCCAACTTTGCCAAGGCTACCCCACTGATAAACCTGTCCATAGATCGCTTCAGCACCGTATTTATCAAAATTTTCTTTTAAAATTTTTGCACTTAGCTTTATAGCCTCGTCCCAGCTCACACGCACAAATTCCTCTTTGCCGCGAAGCTCTGGTTTTGGGTTGTTTGGATTGGCTAAAAAGCTCTTTCTAACAAATGGATATTTTACTCTGCTCTCATTTTGGATGTAGTCAATGACTGCGTTATTTAGTTCGTTTGGATAAGCATCGCCCTCAAATGGCACGGTCTCAACCACGCGCCCTGCGATAGTTCTTACGTAAAATGGGCCAAATTTATTTGCGCTTAGTCCGCTTTGTTTGTCAAATAACGCTTGCTCTGCGCTTCCAAGCTCTTTTGCTTGAAGGCTAGCCGCGCCTAATGCGCTTAATCTTAAAAAGTCTCGTCTTTTCATTTTCTCTCCGATTTTGGTTAAATTTATTGTTTTTGATTGGTTTTAGAAATTATAAATTTATGGTTTTGTATCATTTCATCGTTTAAAGGCCTTGTAATGTAATACGCAAACTTGCGTCTAAATTGCGCTATTTTAGCCAAAAATTTTTAAAGGATGGGCAGATGATTGGATTTTATGTAAATGTAAAGTTAAAAGCTGGATGTGAAGCAAAATTTGAAAAAATTTTAAAAGAGATCGTGCCAGCTTCAAGAAAAGATAAAGGCTGCATAAGCTACGAGTGTGGCATAGTTGCGGGTGGTAAAAACGAATACTGCTTTATGGAGATTTGGGAAGATATTGCAAGCCAAAAAGAGCATATGAAAAGCGCTCATATGGTGAAAAATGCAGCTGCGCTGGAGGCTTGCAAAGAGAGCCAAGAGGTAAAAATAGTAAATTTTGTGAGCGTAAAGGAATAATATTTGCTTTAAAAAGGGCAAAATCCACAAAAATGAGCGAAGAAAAAATGCTTGAGATGATAAATGCGACTGCTGATATTATATTTATGGCCGTACTTAGGGGACGAGTGAGCTTTGAGGCTTGCAAAAAAGATAGAGAATTTATCGACTCTTTAAGAGAAGAGCTACTTGGCAAAAATCCAAATAAATTTAAAATCGCCCAAAACTCATACCAAATGATCGCCATTTTTGAAAAATACCGCAATAAAAAATAATCCACTTAAAATTTAAATCTACTTGCCGATATTGTGTTAAAGGATTTTGACATGATAAACACGCTAAATGGATTTAATCAAAGCTTTAACTACCAAGACGCTTTTAGTAAGCGCCAAGCCACAAACGCAAAATTAGATAAAGTAGAAATTCCCGCCAAAACTGCGGACATCAAGCATCTACCTCTCTCTGGCTACTCATCAAATGATAAAATTTCTATCTGGGGCAAGATAAATGGCCTTGATAGTGGGGCGAGCAAAGATGAAATCTTTAGCCTTAAAAATTTCATTGATAGCACGAAGCTTTGGAGGTTAAATTCCATCATCACTAGCGAGAAAAACGGCTTTAGTGTAGATGAGTTCATCAAAAACCACAAAATGAGCATAAATAACAAAATAACCAATAATGCTTTTGGCGCTCTTTATCTAAGCCGTGAGGCTACAAATTTGCTAGACTCTGATCTAAATATCGATGAGTTTAAAGATAAATGGCTGGAATTTACCGCCGAAAGGATACTTGGCGAGCACGCAAATGTAAAAATTTCTTTTAAAGACGGAGCTTTACATTACGAGCAAAGCTCGGATAAAAAACGTATAGAATTCTTGGGTCAGCCTATGTTGCACCGTGTAAGCTACGCTGATAAAAACAGCAAAGATGAGTTTTTAAAATTTCTAAAAACAAGTTATGAAAAGGGCGAGAGCATCGCCGATGTGCTCCAAAATATCGCTCTTACGCTAGTTAGAGAAAATGGCGATGAAGAGATAGAAGAAGAGAAATTTAAGCCTATGCAAGTTACCAAAAAGAGCGTGACCTACACGGATAAAGATATAAAACGTGAGTTTTTTGAGGAATTTATCATACGCGAGGTCGAAAATGGAGCGAGCTTTGATGATCTAGTGCAAAAGCTAAACAAGCTAAAGCCAAAGGACATTCTCGCTTAGCTTTGGCTTTAGGCTGAAATTTTAGGGCTGGCTTGGCTCTTTAAATTTCTACTTAGATTTGAATTTAAAAAGCCAATTAGCCAACTAATTTAAAAAGCTAGCTTATCTTAATAAATTTTACTCGCGTTTAAATTTTAAGAGCCAGCCAGCTTGACTCCCAAATTTCTACTTTGGATTATTTATACTTATCACCATATTTTTTTCATCGAGATATAGCCTAGCAGCCTCTTTGATATCATCATTGTTCACCGCATCCACGGCCTTTATATACTCATCTGTAGTATAAAGCGGTGTGTTATAAATTTTATTTGAGATGATGAGCTTTTGCCAAAACTCAGGCTTTTCGTAATCTTTTTTTATAGAAATTTCACTCTGTGCCTTAAAATCCTCCAAATGCTTTGGCAAGATCGCACCACTACTCTTGATGCTAGCTATTATCTGCTTTATCTCAGTGATGATCTTGTCTGTATTTGCAGGATCGCATGTAAAGCTAATTAGCATATCTGAATGCTCAAAAGGATAGCGTGAGAGCTTGGCATTTAGGCTAAAGCCGTATGTTTGACCCTTATCTTCCCTGATCTGCTCACGAAGCGCTGTTTTTAAAATTTCACTTAAAGCCCTTAGCCTAATCGCTCCTTCAAAGCTATATTTCGCATCGAAATTTACAATATCTACGCTCACGTCACTTCTTTTTGAGGTCTGATACTCCCTTTTAAAGGTGTGCTGCCCCTTGATACTTCGCACGCCATCGTCTTTAAATTCTTCAGCCTCGCCAAGCTTTGGTAAAGTGGCGATATACTTTTTAATAAGTGGCAAAAGCCTCTCTTCGTCGGTATCGCCGATGATTACAAAAGTATATGAGGCTGCATTTGTAAATTTATCTTTGATGATCTCTTTTAGCTCATTTAGCTTTAGCGCATCGATATCAGCCATCTCAAGCGGCGCAACACGTTTATTGTTTTCATAAAAAAACTTACTAAATTCGGTACTAAATTTATATTCAGGCAAATTTTGCTTTTTGCTTAGCTCATCCTTTGCTCTTTGCTTTATCCTCTCAAGCACGTTTGCATCGGCTCTTGGAGTATTAAATTCTAAATTTATAATAGCTAGCAGCGAGCTAAGATCGCTTGTACTTGATGAGCCATAAATGCCTTGCGTGAGTGCTTCTATACCCTTTTCATAGCTTACGATCTTTCCATTTAGTGCCTTTGAGAGCTCATAGTTGTTAAATTTACCAACGCCGCTTTCATTTGTAAGTGCCACTGCAAAGCTACCAAACTTTGGATCAGCCAAATTTGATGTGCCTCCTTTGCTGACGGCTGCAAACAAAACGCTATCTTTTTTAGTGGCTAGTGGCTTAAAGATAACTTGCGAGCCATTTTGCATTTTGTAGGTATAAATTCCATTTTTTTCATCAAAGCTTCTTGAGTTTATCTCTTTTGGCTCTAAATTTTCATTGCCTAGACTCTTGTCGTTATTGCTACCAGATAGGCTTGTGTTATAAGCAGGCGCTTTGGCAAAAAGCTTTAAAAACTCATCTTTGCTAAGCCTAAAGCCATCTTTGCTAAAAATTCTTACACGTTCATCAGAAATGGCCAAAATTTGCCTAAATCTAGCATTCACGTCAGCTAGCGTAATCTCGTTTAATAGCTTTAAACTAAGCTCTTTTTCATCTTCATCGCTTAACACAAAGCCACCATTTTCTATCATGTTTAGGGTTTGCCCTGCATAAGCGCTTGACTTTTTAGTCTTTGAACGTTTAAATTTTGCATCTACATTTGCCACAAACGCCTTTTTTACATCTTCAAAATCATCTTTATTAAAGCCAAACTCTTTAATACCTTTTATAACGCCAAGCATATCTTTAAGGCTTGCGTTAAAATCGCCTCCAAGCACATTTGTTTCAAAACTATAAATTTTCTGCTTTGCTTGAAGTGTTTGAGCTATAAAATCAGTACTTAAATTTGATGAATTATTTGCATTTTTTTGCTCATAAAGCATATTTATTAGGCTTGCGATAAGTGCGTCTTCTAGATTTCTCTTTGCGTCAGCCTCATTTAAAACTGGGCTAAATTTATCAAAATAGCTAAGTCTAACTAGCTCCATTCCAGTTTCATTCGAGTCATAGTTAAAAATATTTAAACCACTTTTAAAGCTGATATTTTTTTCTGGATGAATGTAAGAATTTGTATTTTTTGCTTGGCTAAAGTTTTTTTCGATTAAGCTTTTTATCTCATTTTTATCAAAGTCGCCAACAGCAACAAAGCTCATAAATCTTGGCTGATAAAGCCTCTCATAAAATTCTTGCATGTGCTTAGCATCTACACTTTTGATGACATTCATATCGCCTATTGGCACTCTTTTTAGATAGATACTGCCCTCAAAAATATCCTTTGTTTGAGCCAAATAAAGCCTATACCTTGGCGTATTTCTCTGACGCTCCTCTTCCATTATGACGCCACGCTCCTTATCAAGCTCCTTAGGATCGATTTTAACGCCATCTATCCAATTCGAAAAGACCTTAAACGTATCTTGTAAATTTTTCTCATTTACATTAATCGTTAAGACATAACTCGTCTGATCGTAGCTCGTCTGCGCGTTTAGATCAGCTCCAAATTTCACACCAAGGCTCTCAAGCTGCTTAATGAGCTCGTTTTTGCTAAAATCACGGCTGCCATTAAATGCCATGTGCTCCAAAAAGTGAGCAAGACCTTGCTCGCCATCTTTTTCATCAGTTGAACCAGAATTTATAACAAGATAAAAAATAGCTGTTTTTTGTGGAAATTTATTCTCTTTGATATAGTATTTTAGCCCGTTTTTTAGCTCTCCATTTAACATATCTTTATCGTTTTGAAGCGCAAAAAGACTCATTACTAGGCAAAAAAGCAACAAAATTTTTCTCATTATTTTCCTTTTAAATTTTAATCGATAGACAAAGCAGAATTTAGCATAAGCCTGCAAATTTGCAGGCTAGAAGATTATTTTAGATCGTATTTTTTAAGTAAAAATTCGTAGCCTCCGTCTTTTTTCATATCATCTAAAATTTGATTTATTTTCTCTATTAACGCGCTCTCTTTTCCTTTATCAAATGCTATTGAAAAGCCCTCGCTACCATCAACTTCTTTGAAAAACGCTTCAAGTTCTGGATTTTTCTTGATAAAGCCATATCCGATAGAGCTATCAAGGATGACTGCGTCAAATTTGCCAACTTTTAATCCCATGATAAGTGGCACAGTATCCTCTGAAGGCACTACTTTTACGCCATTTATAGCATTTGCTGCTAGCTCTTGGACGGTACCTTGTTGCACGCCAACTCTTTTGCCAGCTAGCTCTTCTTTAGCTTTTAGTGCGTCATTACCTTTTTTCTTTAGGTAGAGATTTTCAGTTAGATAGTATGGCTTTGTAAAATCAATCGATTTTAATCTATCTGAAGTCGCACTCATCGCACTTATTATGCCATTTATTTTGCCAGCTTTAAGCGCTGGGATAAGGCCATCAAAACTCATATTTATGATCTTATATGAAAAGCCTGCACGCTTTGAAATTTCATCAATTAACTCGATATCAAAGCCTGTTATTTTGTTGTTCTCATCGATATATTCAAATGGCGGGTAGTTCGCCGCTGTGCCAAATTTTAGCTCGTTTGCACAAAGAGCAACAAAAGCTGTGAGTAAAAGAGCAAAGATCTTTTTCATAATAGTGTCCTTTAAGGTGATTTAGTGGCTTAATTATCAGTATTTCTCTATTAAAAATTGTTTAAATCCGTAATAAAAGAAAAATGCTATAAATAATCGTATAGCAAAGTAGCATATAAATTTTTATAGATAAATTCTATCCCTTAATTATCTTAAGGGATAGAATAATAGGAGCTCTAAGAGTAAGTCAAAGATTAAAATTTACTTTTTCTAACTTCGTTTACTATCGCCTTAGCCATGTCATCAACATCAGATGTTACTTCATTTGCTTTATTGACAATTACTACATTTTCTTTTGTAAGTGTGTCTATTTGAGCAACTGATTGATTTATCATATTGATTCCTTCACTTTGCTCTTTTATAGATTCACTCATTTCATTGATTGATTGAGCTAGTACGTTTGTATTTGCTTCGATCTCTGTTAGAGATTTTTGAGTTCTTTCAGCTAGTTTTCTAACCTCATCTGCAACAACCGCAAAGCCTCTACCATGTTCTCCTGCACGTGCTGCCTCGATTGCAGCATTAAGAGCTAGTAAATTTGTTTGATCAGCTATATCTCTAATAATAGTTATGATGTTTTTAATCTCATCACTTTGTCTAATAACATCAGATGTTTTTTGAGATATTGCATTCATTGAGCTTGACATTTGCTCTACTGCGGCAGCAGACTCTTGAAGTGAGCTTGCTTGTACATTTGCGCCTTGAGTTAGTTCTTTCATTGACTGACTTAAAGACTCAGCCTTTTCTTCTAGCACATGGGCTTGATCTAAATTTGCCCTTAACATCTTGGCTATCTCTTCACCAAGAGCATTTATACCAACCGCCATTTTGCCATCATCTTCAAGCCTTTTAGTAAAGTCTTGTTTTTTAAAGCTTTCTAGTAGATTTAACACGTCATCGCCATTTGCTGCGATAGCATTTTTAAGTGCGATTTGTAAGTCTTTGAAAGTTTGTTTTAGCTGGCTAAGTGCAGGATTTGAAGTGTCTGCATTGAGTTGAGCTACGTAGTTGCCTTTACCGATTTGATTTACAAATGTATTAGCCTCTTTGATGAAATTATTTTGTTCAGATAAATTTGCCTCGATTTGTTTGATATTCTCATTTATCAGCGCACTCATCTGTCCGATCTCGTCGCTACCGCTACGATCTAAAAATTCAGCCTTATTAGATTTATAATTTAAGAAGTCAAAAAATCTAACTAAGCCATTTTTAGTCTGATCTATACCAGAGATCAGGTTTTTACCTATTAATGTAGATACTAGCAACATAAGCAAAATACAAATCGCAATCACAATAGAACTTATAATAAGTTCGGTATTTGCATCACCCTTAATACGTCTTGCATCTTTTTGCATATTATCAAGTAGTTTAAGTTCAAGCTCTCTCATTGCATCTATCGTAACACTTATCTTTGAAAACCAACTCGCTGCATCATAAGATACATCTTCAGTGGCAACTACATTTTTAATAATATTCATAGCATCTACAAAATCAGCCTTTTTTCTAGCGATAGCGTCAAATTCATCGCTAAATTCTTTTGGATTGTATTCGTCAAAATCCTGCATAAATTTATTTATAACGCTATTTAGTGCAACTACCTTGTTATAGTCCTCTTTACTTATGCTCTTTTTAGTAAAAACACCATTTAGAGTAGCACGTAAAATACCAAAAGACTCTTTTATCTCACCGACAATAATGATACGCTTTAGATCATCTACCAAGCTAGGCTCGAGCTTATCACTATAGCTATTTATAGTAACAACCTCTTTTCTTAGTATTTTTGTTATGCGTCCGATTAGATTATCACCGCTCTTTTGATCTACGCCTGAGCGAATACTATTTAATTCTGGAGTTATTTCATTTTTTTCGTCAAGCTTTTCAAGTGTTGCATCTACATTTTTTCGTTGAGCTATAAGCTTTGTATTGTCTCCTCCAGCTAGTACGCCTGAGCTAAATCCGCGCTCTTTTTGCATCTCGTGGATAAAAGCGTTTTGATTTATTATCGTATCTACTATCTTCTCACTGTACTCAGCTTTTGCACGAGTTTCCATGATGCCATTTAGCATGTATGCACCCATTATGCCAAATCCAATAAGACTAACGACAACTATCGCCATAATCTTAAATTTAATACCTAGATTATTCATTTTCTCTCCTTTTAGTTTTTCTTAATATCTGCTTCAAAAAATAAAGTCATACGACTTTAATACTTAAAAATTTATCAACCAAAAAATACTTTTGGTTATTTTTATAAAAAATATCAATTAACGCATTTATGTAAAATTTTAATTTATATTTAGCTTTATTAAATAGTAGAAATTTTTTAACTAAATTGTGATACATGCAAATAGAAAATAGCACATTTAAAATAAATGCCGTTCTCATCCTGAGAAGCTTCATTTTTTCTCCTTGAAAATAGTTAAGTCATTTTATTAATTTTACTTTTAAAAGATGTTAAATTTTAAAAATTAGAAAAAAGTGAGTTTTTGCAGAGAATTCCTGCTTCTCTGCAAATTTTGTATTTAGATTTATTTCTTTAATCCATATTTATCTAGCATTTTGTCAAATTCGCCAGATTTTTGTAGCTCATCGATCGCTGCGTCTATCTTTTTGATAAGCTCAGTGTGTTTGCCTTTATCAAACGCCATTGCAAATCCTTCCGTGCCATCAGGAACTCTTAAAAATTCTTCTAAATCTGGATTTTGTTTTAAATATTCAACCCCTATCGGACTATCAGTTAGTACAACATCGATTTTACCAGCGTTTAGTGACATGATAGCAGCTGCTACATTTTCAGCAGGTATCGATTTAGTGGTTATGCTTTTGGCTGCTTCTTCTTGCAATGTTCCAACTTGAGCTGAAATTTTCTTATCTTTAAGGTTGTCTTTATTTACATCTGAGCCTTTTTTGCGGATAAATAAATTTTCTGAAAAATAATATGGCTTGGTGAAATCAACCGATTTTCTTCTCTCATCAGTTGCACTCATTCCGCTTATAGCAATATCGATTTTACCGGTTTTTAATGCTGATATCAGTCCATCAAAGCTCATATTTGCAACATCAAATTTTATCCCAGTTTTTTTGGTGATCTCGTCTAATAAATCTATCTCAAAGCCAACAATTTTATTGTTTTCATCAAGATATTCAAAAGGTGGATAATCAGCACTAGAGCCAACTTTATAAACTACATTTTTACTAGCTTCTTCGGCATTATTTACTGCATTTTTTTTGTTAGCGTCATCGCCACAACCTAGTAAAAATAAAACCAAGCTTGCCATCAAAAATTTTAAAATTTTACTCATTTTCTACTCCTTTAATGATTTAAAATTTTGCCTAAAAACTCTTTTAAGCGCTCATGTTGCGGATTTGTAAAGACATTTTTCGGTGTATCATCAACTGCGATTTTGCCTTTATCCATAAAGAAAATTCTATTTGCCACATTTCTTGCAAAGCCCATCTCATGGGTCACCACAAGCATCGTTATGCCCCTTGCGGCAACATCTTTCATAATATCAAGCACCTCTCCGATCATCTCAGGATCAAGCGCACTTGTCGGCTCGTCAAAAAGTATCACTTCTGGCTCCATCGCTAGGCTTCTAGCGATCGCGATACGTTGCTTCTGTCCGCCTGATAGTTTGTGCGGATAGGCAAATTTCTTATCACTTAGCCCAACACTTTTTAGCAACTCATCGGCTCTTTTTTCTGCACTTGCTTTATCTAAAATTCCCGCTTTTATAGGGGCTAGAGTTAAATTTTGCAAGACGTTTTTATTTGCAAAAAGATTAAAGTGCTGAAAAACCATGCTCACTTTTTGGCGAATTTTATTTATATCTGATTTTTTATCTAAAATATCTTCGCCATTTATCTTTATGTGCCCGCTATCTGGCTCCTCAAGGCGGTTTATACAACGTAAAAACGTACTTTTACCGCCACCACTTGGACCAATTATCGCTATAACTTCACCCTTTTTTATATCTACGCTAATATCATTTAAAACTCGCAAATCGCCATAACTTTTATTTAAATTTTTAATCTCAATCATGGCGGTTTAATCTCCTCTCAAGTAGTTTTGTCAAAAGTGTAAAAAATTTAACACTCACATAATAGACAATGCCTGTAAAAATGACTGGCTCTGGACTATAAAAGACCGCTTGCAAGCTCTTACTTTGCATCGTAATATCAACGACACTTATATAACCCACGACTGATGTCTCTTTAAATAACGATATAAACTCATTTGCAAGAGCTGGCAAGATATTTTTTGTAGCTTGTGGAAAAACTATCTCGCGCATCGAAACATAGTAGTTTAGGCCCATCGCACGAGCCGCTTCCATTTGTCCTTTATCCACGCTGTTTATGCCACTTCGCACGATCTCGGCCACATAAGCAGAGCTATTTAGTCCAAGTGCGATGAGAGCTACATAAAAATTATCACTCCATGTTGCAAAAATGACAACTGAAAATATTAAAAGTTGAAGTATTACAGGTGTTCCACGTAAGATATCGATATATTCATCAATTATAAAATCTAAGACTTTAATATTTAAAAATTTAATAAACGCCAAGGTAAATCCAAGTGTTATGCCTATGGCAATACCACCTATCGTAAGTCCTAAAGTCACTCCGTAACTTTTGATATAAGCGATCTCTTGAGCCTCACTAAGATCTCTTGGATAGAAAAAATATGCTCCAAGTGAAACGATAATTATAAAAAATAGAAATTTAGCTAAATTTTGAGCCTTCAACTTCGTCCTTCTCTTTAAAATATGGCTTTAAATAATACGAAAAAATTTATATCATTTTGCTTAAAAGCGTTTAAGGATCGGCGCCGAATGTTGTAATTTAAAAAAATTTATATTAACATAAGCCATTTATCTTAATTTGAAAGGAAATTTATGAGCTTTGGGTCTTATTTAGCCATCGCCATCTATTTTGGCTTTTTGCTCTTTATCGGACGATATTTCTACGATAAAAATGCAAGTATGAACGAATATCTGCTAGATAACCGTCGAATGGGTCCAGTAGTTACTGCACTTAGTGCTGGTGCTTCTGATATGAGTGGTTGGATGCTACTTGGCGTGCCCGGAGCATTATACGCAACTGGCATAGCAAATGTGTGGATGATAATCGGTCTTATTATTGGAGCTTACTGCAACTATCTATTTTTAGCAAAGAGGCTTAGAATTTATACTGAGGTTGCGAGTGATAGCATCACAATACCAGACTTTTTAGAAAATCGCTTTAAAGATAGGACTAAAATTTTAAGAATCATCTCTGGTCTTATTATTTTGATCTTTTTCACACTTTATGTAAGTAGCGGCATCATCGCTGGTGGAAAGACATTTGAGAGCTTTTTTGGTTTAAAATTTGCCTATGGAGCGGTCTTTACACTTGTTATCGTGGTCTTTTACACATTTTTTGGTGGATTTAAAGCAGTTAGTATAACTGACGCATTTCAGGGGCTTTTAATGTTTTGTGTCCTAGTCTCGATCCCAGTCGTGGCATATCTAAATTTAGACTTGCCAAGCGATACAAATTTGATAAAGGAGATAAGCAAGCTTGATGCAAATCACCTAAATCCATTTAGAGATCAAACTTTTTGGGGAATTTTAGGACTTATGGCTTGGGGATTTGGCTATTTTGGTCAGCCACACATCATTGTTAGATTTATGGCGATACGTGATTCAAAAGAGCTTGCCAAAGCAAGAAGAATAGGCATTGGTTGGATGAGCATTGGGTTACTTGGTGCGATTATGAGCGGACTTATCGGCTTTGTCTACTTTAGTCAAAGAGGCGGACTTAGCGATCCTGAGACTGTATTTTTAAAGCTTGGCGAGTTACTTTTCCCACCATTTTTTATAGGTATTATCATCTCAGCTGTGCTTTCAGCGATCATGAGTACTATCTCAAGTCAGCTTTTAGTTACGTCTAGCTCAGTAACAAAGGACTTTATCTTTGCATTCTATAAAAAAGAGATTAGTCAAAATACACAAACAGCGATCAGTCGCTATGCTGTTGTAGTAGTGGCCATAGTTGCTACTATACTTGCCTTTATCTCGACAGACAATGTCCTAAACGTAGTTGGCAACGCTTGGGCTGGATTTGGTGCGAGCTTTGGACCAGTGCTACTTTTTAGCCTCTACTGGAAGCGCATGAGTGCACTTGGAGCACTCGCTGGCATGATAGCTGGAGGTGCGACAGTAATATTTTGGATCACTTCAGGGCTAAACACTTACGTTTATGAAATTTTACCTGGCATCATAGCTTCTTGTATAGCAATCATTAGCGTAAGTATCTGGGGCGATGCGATAAATAAAATGACGAGCGAACCTCACGAGCAAGTCATAAAAGATGAATTTGAAAAGATGAAAACAAGGCTTTAAGCCTAAACTTACAAGAAATTCCTAGTATCTTGTGCTAGGAATTTCTGCTAATTGCCTCTTAAAGTTTTAATCCCTTTTTTAGTTTTCTTATCAAAAATCTAGCTGGATGAAGCTCGTGAAATAGTGATCTTTCTATACAAAGTGGGCGATCAAGTACAAGATCAGCTATCAAATTTGCTCCAAGTATCGCTGTACAAAGACCTCGTGAGCCATGAGCAAAATTTACAAAGACATTTTTTTCGTAGCTTGCTTTTGGATTGTTATCTTTATTTTTGCTCCAAAATAGCCCTTTGTAGTTTTGCTTGTAAAATTCTTCGTCATGCAAGGCGCCAATTATCGGAAACCTGTCTCCACTATAACTTCGGTAGCCTACTTTTGCACCGATAATTGTTACTTTTTTGATGTCAAAAAACTCGCTTACATCGCTTAAATTTTTAGTATTATCCTCAACTTTAGGCGTATCACAAATTTCATTTCTGGCATAAGTTGCACCGATAACTTGCACGCCTTTTATGGTTGGACAGATGTAGCCTTTTGCGCTTAGCGGCAGGACATTTTTTAGCACTGGTTTTAGGTGCGTGACTTGGCCTCGGACACTGCTTATTTGCATATCGTAGTCCTTAAAAATTTCACTGCTCTTACTGCCAGTGCAAAAGATTAAAATATCGGTCTCTAAATTTTTACCATTTTTAAATTTAACGCTGATCTTGCCATTTTGAAGGTGCTCTCTGCTCTCGTACTCATGGTTAAATAAAATTTCAAAGTTGCTTGAGAGAAATTTACAAATTTCTCTTGGCCTAGCGTATGCACCATCTTTTATAAATATCCCAGGATATGGCTTTAAGTTCTCATCAAATTTAAAAATATCCTCTACGCTTTGAGTTTGCCACGAGGCGTATCTTTTAATAAGCTCATCATCAAATGCGTAGTCTATGCAGCCACTAAATTTAATAAGGCTTTCTGGCAAAGTCGCCTTGTAAAATCTCACTGCTTGCAAAAATGCGTTTAAATGCATGCGGCCTAAATTTACCCCAGGCTTCGTAACTAATGGCATCAAAGCACCACAGTGATTGCCTGAGCCATTTGTAGCCACTTCACCCTTTGCCTCGGCGATCACCACTTTAAAGCCATTTTTGGCTAGCTCGCCAGCTGTTGCAAGTCCAGCCACGCCAGCTCCTATGATAAGCGCTGTTTTGCCTTTTACGCTAGAGGCTGGCTCGCATCTCGCAAACCAAGCATCCTTTAAATTTTCATCCGTTTTCTCTAGCACGGCGCTACTCATCTGGCGTTTTCTAGCGTAACCCTCTTTTAGGCTTAGCAAAAAGCCAGCGCTCTTTAGCCCATCTTTTACTATTTTTGCACACGAGTAGGTTCTAGCAATCGTGCCAACCTTGCTTAGTCTTGCGATCTGCCTAAAAATTTCTTCGCTCCAGATCGAGTCATTTTTACTTGGAGCAAAGCCATCTAGAAACCAGATGTCAGCGCTAAAATCAAGCTCAGGTAAAATTTCTTTAGCCTCGCCGTAGCAAAGATCAAGTGTGATATTTGGGGCAAAATTTATACGGTGTATGCCCTCAATAAGAGGTGGATAGAGCGAGACCAGCTTTTTAGCATAAGCTTTAAAAATGCCTAAATTTTCATAAATTTTTAAAATATCTTCTTTTTTAATAGGGCTTTTTTCGATGCTAACAAAGTGAAGTTTTTTAGAACTATTTTTAAATTTCTTACAAAGTGTAAAGAAATTTAGCCCAGCACCAAAGCCGGTCTCAGCGACTATAAAGCTATCTTTGCTCTGCCAAATTTCATCAAGTGCGCTTGCAAAGACAAATTCGCTCTCAAGCCAAGGTTTGTCGGTATTGAAATATATATCGCCAAACTCCTCGTTAAATGGAATTTGTCCCTTGAAGCTTAAATTTGCATTTTTCATCTATTTTTTGCAAAATATCCGTCAATGCCGTTTGCAATACCATTTGCAAGAGCGTTTTGATAGGCATCATTAAAGAGCTTTTCACCCTCGACTGGATGCGTGATATAGCCGATCTCAACAAGAACTGCTGGCATAAGAGCACCAACAAGTACCCAAAACGGCGCCTCTCTCACACTGCCATCACTTGCAGCATAGACCTTTCTAGCACTTGCTAAAATTTCTTTTTGGATATCAATGCCAAACTTATTTGACGCGATAATCTTCTCGCGGTTTAGTACGTTTAGAAATGTCTGCTGCGAAAAGTAGTTCATCTCTTCGATATCTGATTTGTTCTCAAGCGCAGCCGCGTTTTTACTACGTTCACTTCTTGCAGGCGATAAGAAAAATGTCTCAATGCCGTGCATGCTCTTTGCCTTTGTGGCATTTGGAGCAGCATTTGCGTGAATGGAAACAAATAGATCGGCCATCTTATCATTTGCAAATTTTGTTCTTGTTCTTAAATTTATAAAGACATCGGTTGATCTAGTAAAATAGACCTTATAGCCACGCGCTTTTAGTATATCGCCAAGCTTTTTGGCTACACCTAAAACTGCTGTTTTTTCCTGAAGCTTGCCATTTACTGCACCTGGATCAGTGCCGCCATGACCCGGATCGATGACGATCGTTTTGTTGCGTGAAAATTTACCAGTCGCAACTGGTGGCAAAGGTGCTGCCACTGGCTCACTTTGTGCAGGCTGAGGCTTTAAATTTGGCTCAGGCTCTTTGTGTGGCACTTCTTCATTTTTGTTTTTAGTTTTATGAAGTGGTGCTTTTACATTTTCGTTTGAGATAAAATTTTGAGCGCTGATTACAAGCAGATCACCTGTTGCATTTGCTTTTATAGTCTTTTGGGCCTTATCAGAAAAAATAACTCTAACAGTATTTTTATCATACTGCGAGATGTGAATGTAATCAGATATGAAATTTTTATAAGTTAGCGAATTGCCATTTAATCTACCATCAATATCCATAATGTTTTTATATGTATTTTGCTGCTTCAAAAAGGATGTTTTTAGTTTTGCGGTATCGATTTTTGTATTAAACTTAAGCACTAAAGTGTCATTTACCTTGGTTGCACTAAGCAGCGTCAAAGTAGCGATGCTAGGCGTGCTAGCGCTCTTTACGCCATTTAGTGCATTTAGATCTTTTATATACCCACTTGAATCAAAACCAAGCGATTTCGAGCTGGTTATGAGTCTTGTGAGTGCTTGTTTTTTTATATTTTTATCGTTTTTTATAATCGCGTCGACATAGATGTCTTTTATATCGTTGTGAAATTTAATCTTTGCACTTCTGCTTGAGCTGGCAAAATTTTTATCAAATTTTGCAAATATCTCTGAATTTGTCGCAGCAAAAAGAAAATTACAAACAATAAAAAAGAGGATTATCGCTCGTTTCATTCACCATGTACCAGCTTGTGCATTAACTCTTTTACACTTATTAGCTCTTTTAGTTTATACCCGTTTGCTCCAGTGAAAAATAACCCTGTCTCTTTTTTGCCACTAAATGAGTCAAACAGCCTATCAGCGATGCAATATCCAACCTCTTTAGCCCCTTTGCCCCTTTGACAAGGGCTCACGCAGTTGCTTATACACTGGATCTTTGGTCCCATCCTTTTTTCTACCAAATTTATCAAATTTGTTCTAATCCCACGAGCCGGATAGCCAACTGGACTTTTTATAAGCTCTATGTCCTTTTCCTCGGCTGCTAGTATCACCTCTTTAAAGCCAATATCCGCGTCGCACTCATGAGTTCCGATGAAGCGTGTACCCATTTGAACGCCGTCTGCTCCTAGCGATATTGCCTTTTCTATATCATTTTTATCCCAAATTCCACCAGCTGCGATGAGCGGAAAGTCGCCCCACTCTTTTATCTCGGCCTTTACTTGTGGGATTAGATTAAATAGTGAAAACTCAGGATCAAGGCACTGCTCGTATGTAAAGCCCTGGTGTCCGCCGCTTAGTGGTCCTTCAAGCACAACTGCATCTGGCAAGCGATCATATCTTTGTAGCCAACGTTTGCAGATGATCTTTAGTGCTTTTGCACTTGAGATAATAGGAACTAGCGCGACTTCTTTAAAATTTTGTGTAAATTCTGGCAAATTTGTAGGTAGTCCAGCACCTGACACGATGATATTTATACCGGCTTCACAAGCATCTTTTACAACTCTTGCATAGTCGTTTGCAGCATACATTATATTTACGCCAAGTGGCAAATCTCCACAAATTTTTCGTGCATTCTCAATAATTGCTCTAAGACCTCTTGTTGAGTAGAAATTTTCACTTCCAAATGGCTTTGCATTTAGCTCTTTGTTTATAAATTTACGATTTTCATAATATCCTGTGCCAACTGAGCTGATTATTCCAAGACCGCCTTCAAGGCTGACGTTGCCAGCTAGTTTGTCCCAGCTGATACCAAGTCCCATACCGCCTTGAAATATCGGATACTTTATCTCATATTTTCCTATTTTTAATGGCTTTAACTCCATCTATTCAACCTTTACTTTTGCAAATTTACGCTTTCCGACTTGCAAGATATATTCACCTGCCTCTAATTTTAACTGCTCATCACCGATCTTTTCTTGATTAATGCTAACCGCATTTGCCTTTATGTCGCGTCTTGCTTGAGAATTTGACTCACTTAACTCACACTGCGATAAAGCTTCCACGATCCAAACTGGTGCTTTTAAGCTAAATTCTTTTATATCGGTTGGGAGCTGATTTTGAGAGTGCACGCTGTTAAACTCAGCCATCGCAGCTTTTGCAGCCTCCTCGCCGTGATACCTTGCTGTTATCTCGTACGCAAGGTTCTCTTTTGCTTTTTTTGGATGATACTTGCCGTTTTTTACGTCGTTCATTAAATTTTCTATCTCGCCAAGGCTTTTTGTACTTAAAAGCTCGTACCAACGCCACATTAGCTCATCGCTTATACTAAGCGTTTTTGCAAACATATCATTTGCGTTTTCGGTTACGCCGATGTAGTTTCCAAGGCTCTTGCTCATCTTATTTACACCATCAAGCCCCTCAAGAAGTGGCATCATGATTACAGCTTGCTCTTTGCCGACGTTATATGTTCTCTGCAAGGTTCTACCCATTAGAAGGTTAAATTTCTGATCCGTACCGCCCATCTCGATATCGCACTTCATCGCAACGCTATCATAACCTTGGAGAAGTGGATACATAAATTCACAAATTGAAATTGGACTGCCAGATTTTATCCTTTTTTCAAAATCATCGCGCTCTAGCATTCTAGCGACTGAAAATGTGCTAGTTAACTCTATCATTCCAGCAGCTCCTAGCTCATTTGACCATTTTGAGTTAAACATTATCAAGGTCTTTTTTGGATCTAAAATTTTAAAAACTTGCTCTTCGTAGGTTTTAGCGTTTTTTAAAACCGTCTCTTGATCTAGCTTTTTTCTGGTGGCTGATTTGCCAGTTGGATCGCCTATTTGAGCAGTGAAGTCACCTATCAAAAACTGCACGATCGCACCATGCTTTTGAAGTAGTGCCATCTTGCTTAAAACGACTGTGTGACCTAAGTGAAGGTCTGGAGCAGTTGGATCAAAGCCAGCCTTTACATAGAAATTTTCACCTTTTTCATAATAATTTTTTATTAAGCTTTCAACTCTTTCAAAGTCAATAATTTCGGCAACACCGCGTTTTATCTCTTGTAAAATTTCAGCTATATCTTGCATTATCTTTCTCCTAGTTGTGGTATGGATCGCTTTGCGAAACGAAATCTATAATCTTATATCTATCTTTGATCTTCTCTCTTAGCTCGTTTGCATCGATGTTTTCAGCTATCTCAACACTTATCTCAAATGTGTCACCGCTAAGGTCATTTGCTTCATTTAGCGAGATTGTAGCCAAATTTACATCTAGTCTAGCAAGATATGTTAAAAATTCAGCCAACGCGCCTTTTCGGTTCTCAAGATTTAATAAAATTTTATATCTATGTGGGGCATTTCTAGTCCATTTGACAAAGATAATCTCATTGCCCTTATCCATAAGTTTCCCGGCACGCTCACAAAGTTTGTGATGCACTGTCACATTGTGCCCATTTTTAAAGCCAACTATACTATCGCCTCTTTTTGGGTTACAACAATAGTCAAACTCGACATTTGAAATTTTATGATTTGAATAGATTACGATATTTTCAAATTTCTGCTTTTTAACCTGATATTTGTCGCCCAAAGAGATCATAAACGGACGCTCTTTTTTTATATACTTTTTAAGCATATTTACGACCTCTTGCAAAAAATCGCTTTCAGTTGCAGCACGAAAAACTTTTTTGCCTAAATTTTCATGCTCTATCCAGTCTAAAATTCTATCTTTCGAAACGCCAAAAACCGACTTTAAAATATCAACTGCGATTTTATAATTTATATCTTTTATCTTTTGCTTGCAGTATGTCCTTATCGTAGCTCTTGCTTTACCAGTTCGAACGCTATTTATCCATGAACAGCGAAATTTTGCCTCTTCGCCAGTTACGATCCTTACAATATCGCCGTTTTTTAGCTCCGTTAAAAGTGGCATCCTGACGCGATTTATATAAGCTTCTTTTGCATAAAGGCCTATCTCTGTGTGAATCTCATAAGCATAGTCTAATGCTGTAGCGCCGCGCGGAAGCGTAAATACCTCACCCTTTGGTGAATAAACAGCGATATCCTCGATGTATAGGCTATCTTTTGCATACTCATAAAGCTCCTCGACGTTACTTTCAGCTTCATTATTTTGCATACCAATGTCGTTTAGCCAGTCAAGTTTTGGATTAAGTAAACTGCCCTCGCCGTTTTTGTATTTCCAGTGAGCTGCGACACCGTATTCGGCGGTTTTGTGCATATCGTAAGTACGAACTTGTGCCTCAAAAATACTCTTATTATCAAAAATAGTTGTATGTATCGTTTGATAACCATTTTGCTTTGGAAGTGCAATATAATCCTTAAATCTCGAAATAAGAGGATTAAAATTTATATGCAAATTTCCAAGCGCAAGGTAGCAATCAAGCGGCTTTTGCACAAGAATTCTAATAGCTAGCAAATCAAGTACCTCTTCAATCGAAATACCTTTTCTTTGCATTTTTAAATAAATCGAATAGTAATGCTTTATACGTTTTTGTATCTCAAAAGTACCCTCAATAAAGCCGTTTTCAAGCAAAATTTGATTTACTTTCTCGTAAAAAGCATTTAGTTTAAGGCTAAGCTGCTGCTTATTTTTATTTAAAAAGCTATCGATCTTGGCGTATTCTTCTGGCATCGCATATTTAAAGCTTAGATCTTCAAGCATATTTTTAATCGATGAAATTCCAAGCCTATGAGCGATCGGAGCATAGACCATAAGCGTCTCTTCAGCGATGCGTTTTTGTTTTTCTACTTTTAATGCATCAAGGGTTAGCATATTATGAAGTCTGTCACAAAGCTTAACCACAAGAACTCTAACATCTTCAATGGAGATTAAAAGCATTTTTCTAAAGGTTAGTGCCGAGCTTGCTAGTTTTTCGTTACTACTTGAGCTTGCAAGCTTATTTTCTCTTATAGCAACTATCTTCGTAAGCCCTTCAACCAGCTTTGCCACTTCATCGCCAAATTTAGCCTGGACTTCGCTAAGTGTAACTTCAGTATCTTCAACCACATCGTGAAGTAGTGCAGCTATGACCATACTCTCGTCTCCGCCCATATTTGCTACTATTGATGCTACCAAGATAGGATGGATTGCGTATGGCTCGCCACTTTTGCGGTATTGACCAGCATGAGATGTGACGCAGCTATCTATAGCTTTGTCTAATTTCTCGCTTCGTTCGCAAAGGGAAAAGAGCAGCGTTATAGCTTCTGAAACATTTTTACAAGGTAAAATTTGTTCTATTAGCTGCTCTAAAAAAAGACTATTTTCCTTCAACTATTGCCTCTAAGCCTATTTTGCCCTCAGCTACTTCAAGTAGTGCAATGTCAGCAAATTTCATCTTTGAAGTATCGGCTTCTACAAGCACTACTGCTCCATTTGCTAATGCTTCTGCACGCTTTGCTACGATAAGTGAAAGTTTATATCTATCATCACCAACTTGTTTTAACGCTCTTGCTGTTATTTGTTCTGTTCTCATATTTATCCTTTTTAAAATTTATTTTACTACTGAATATAGGGCTGCTTCTTCTTCATTTATTATTTTTAATAAATTTCCAGCCTTAAACATATTACAAACCAAAATCGGCAGTGAGTTATCTTTTGCTAAAGCTATGGCAGTATCGTCCATAACCTTGATATCATCGCTCATTGCCTTTTCGTAGTTTAGTGATTTTAAAAGTTTTGCATCTTTGAATTTTTTAGGGTCTTTATCATAAACACCATCAACCTTTGTAGCTTTTATGATCATATCTGAGCCGATTTCAATAGCTCTTAGAGTTGCAGCTGTATCGGTTGTAAAGAAAGGATTGCCGGTACCTGCAGCAAATATAACAACTCTGCCTTTTTCTAAATGACGCTGAGCACGTCCAACGATGAAAGTCTCACAGATCGCCTCCATCTTGATCGCGCTTTGCACTCTTACTTCAAGCCCGCTTCGCTCTAAAGCTTCACGCATCGCGATCGAATTTATAACAGTTGCTAGCATGCCCATGTGATCGCCGCTTGTTCGTTTGATGATGCCATCTTTTGCAGCACTCACACCACGTATAATGTTGCCGCCACCTATCACGATGCCAACCTCGATACCATTTTCGACAAGCTCTTTTATCTCATTTGCTATAAATTTAAGCACCGCCGTATCTATGCCAAAACCATTCTCTCCCGCTAAAGCTTCGCCTGAAAATTTAACCAATACGCGTTTTCTTTTACTCATTGTCTTGCTCCTTAAAATTCACGCATTCTAGCCAAAAAGGCTTTAAATTTAGTTAATAGTACTTGCAAAGCGGCTATTTTGAGATCATCTCAAGTGGATCGATGTGGTAGTTTCTTTGCGTCACTTCAAAGGTTAGATCGTTTCTAACTCGGCCTATAACGTAGCCTTTTTGCACGACTGAGCCTACCTTAACCGTCGGTGCGATCTGACTTAGGTGAGCGTAGATCGTGTGGATGCCATTTTCGTTTTCTATAATGACTACATTTTCAAGCATCGGAGTTACTTTTGCAAAGACCACTTTGCCATTTAGCACGCTTTTGACCTTGGCATCTGGCGTGGTTGAGCGAAGTGTGACTGACTCGTTAAAAATTTTGATGTTATATATTGGATCTACATAGTTACCAAATTTTTGCTTTACAGTGTAGCTATCAAGAGGAGCGATTGTCTTTGCACCTGAATATTTTTTGACTGAGCTTGTCTGATAGCCTCCACTCATTGGCTGGCTTTTTTCGCCTTTTTTACCACTCTTACTGGCTACTTTTTCTTGTTTTTCTCTAGCAGCACGTGCGGCTTCATCTTCTTGTTTTTGCATGATAGCAAGCTGCTCTAGCGTCTTTCTTAGCTCATCTTGTTGGGCTTGAAGCTTGGCTAGCTTTTTGCTGTAAATTTCTTTATCACGCTTTAGTCCGTTTATAGTATTTTTTTGCGTACTTTCTAAATTTTGCAAGTCACTTTGCTTGCGTCTATAGTTTTTGATGCTTGAGTTTATCTCGCTTATTTTGTTTGATTTATTTTTTATCTTCTCGATCGTATCTTCATAGTTCTGGCTAAGTCTTTTAAAATCCTCTTTTGTGATGGTATTTAGCTTGGTTAAAATTTGAGACGAAATGATGCTCTCCTCGCTTTGCTTGCCCTCAGTTGCAGACATCAAAAGATCAAACGAAAGATCTTCTGCGATGATCCTTATCATATTTTGCTCCAGCTCTTTTTGTGTGCGTTCTAGCTCTTTGTTTTGTTTCGTTAGATCATCAAGTTCAATAAGTGCCTTTGAAGCATTTGTTTCAAGGACTGAAATTTGACCCTTTAAATTTGTGATATCGCCACTTATGCCACGAAGTTTTTTCTCGCCATTTACGATATCACCAGCCAAATCATCTAGCTTTTTACTAAGCTGCTCACTCATCGCCTGACTCGATCTTAGCGAGTTTTTGGAGTCTTTGATCTTCTCTTTGGTGTTTGACGCAAAGGCTAAGCTAAAAGCTAGCAAAAATGTAAAAATTCCTTTTCTCATATCGTGCTTTTTCTAGCCTTGCTCATCACCAAACTAACAGCAAAAATGCTTAAAAACATAGCTACGCCAAATAAAATAAAAATATCCCTTGAAGGATCAAGGCTAGGCAAAACTACATCAATACTTGCGGCATTTTCTCTAAAAATTTCAATACTAGGCAAGAAAAAGAAAAATGCACCGACTGCAGTAGTAGCAACTAGGCTATCGACCATGGCTGATTTATAGAGCATGGCTGATTTTAGCCAAAAAGGTGCTCCAAAAAGCGTCATAATCTCAATGCGCTCCCTATGCTCAAACAGCCAAATTTTAGCCTGCTTTAGCATAAGCATAAGCCCAACCACACAAAGTATCGCCATAAAAGCATACGATATGCTTTTTGCTAAATTTAGCATTTTAAAAACTTTGTCATGAGTCTTTGAAAATGTCTCAACCTTTGTGATTCCATCAAATTTTAAAAGTTTTTGCTTTAGCTCATCCATGTACTGCGGTGTCGGAAATTCGCTAAGTTTTAGTGAGTAAAATTTAGGTAGCGCATTTTGTAGTATGGACAAATTTTTAGCCGAGATGTCATTTGAGAGGCGGTCGATTATTTTTTGCGGACTTAGTGGCTCAAGACTAGCTAGATTGCTAACCACCGGCTTTAAAATAGCATCACTAAACTCTTTACTTGAAACTATGACGATGTTGTAGTCATTTCCCATGAGTCTTTCATAATCTCTCACAACCTTATCAGCAGTTAGGCTAAACTGCACGGAAAACAAAAGAGCGATCAGCGGCAGGATGAATCCAAGATGATTCTTAAGCGATCTCATGCACGCCTCCATTTTCTATGACGAAGTGGCGGTATGGGATACGAAGCGTTGATGGGATATGATGCGTCACCACAACCACACTCGTGCCTAAAAATTCCCTAGCTGATTTTAGAAGTGACCAGATGACGTCGCTTGAGTATTCGTCTAAATTTCCCGTTGGCTCGTCGCATAAGAGCAAATTTGGATTGTGTGCGAGTGCTCTTGCCATGGCAACTCTTTGCTGCTCACCACCGCTTAGCTCACGAGGGTATTTATCGGCTTTGTGAAGCATATTTACATGTTTTAAAAGTTTAGCCACCTGCTTTTTGCTCACATTTTGATTGACGCCTTTGATGATGAGTGGCAGCATGACGTTTTTTTCGACATTCCATTCATTTATCAAGCGATAGTTTTGAAATATAATGCCAACTCGCTGCCTAAGTTCGCAAAGTCTTTTGTCATCGATATCGTCCATTTGCGTCATGCAGACATTTAGCTCGCCAGCTAGAGGCGAAATTTCTCCGTAAAATGACTTTAAAAGCGTGCTTTTTCCGCTTCCACTCTTGCCTGTGATAAAGACAAAGTCATTTGCGTAGATGTCTAAATTTACGCTATTGATCACAACCTCGTTGCGCTCATAAGCTAGGCTTAAATTTCTTGCGCTAATTATCTCTTGCATCAGCCAAATACTCCTTCAAAAGCTCGTGTGCTGCTAAATTTTCACGTATTAAGATCGGTTTTTTTATAAAATATTCGCTTTTCTCATCGCTTATTTTGATGAAACATTGCTCTGGTTTGTTAAACGCTCCAAAGGCGACTTTTAACAAAATTTCACCCTCATTTATGGTGTAAATTTCTTCAAAATGTAAAAAATGATCCTCTTTTTTTATGATGAAATTTTTGAAATTTTTAATGATATTTTTTACGCTTGTCTTTTCTTTAAAGCTAAAATCCCCAGTCAAAACGCTCTCGCCACTTTCAACCTCACAAGTATAAATAACGTCGTAAATGTCCTTATCTTGGCGTCTCCAGCGGTCTTCATACTTGCTAGTTACTTCTAAATTTCTATTTTTAAAAGCCTCTATCTTTGAGTTTGCGGGCTCTAAAAATTTACTCAAACTAAAGTCGCAATACTCCTTGCTATCAGTCCGTAGCTCAAATTTACCACCAACTTTTAGTATCCTCTCGCACTCAAGCGCAAACGCCGATGAGACCACGCGTCTATGCTCAGCCTTGTCCCACGGCACTGGAAAGTGCAAAAACACTCTATCAACTAAATTTGATCCAACTAGCGAGAGTAAAAGTCTTGCGTCGGTATTTATTAGACGCACGTTTTCTAGGGCATTTGCCCTGGCTAGCTTTGCTACTTGCTCGATGCTTGGCTTATAGACCTCTATGCCGATAACTAGGGCATTTGGGTTGTTTTTAGCCTGATAGAGCAAGTGCCTGCCAGAGCCAAAGCCGATCTCGATAAAAATCTCTTTAAATTTATCTTTTAGCTCGCAAAAAGCTGACACAAACTCTTCAAGGCTTAAAATTTCACTCACTTTTTTGGTCAAATTTGTCTTTTTCACAGCAAATGCTTGGCTGATGATGCCATTGCAACTTTGCTCCTTAAAAAGCTCAAGTGACTCTTGTAAAAGTCCAACTTTAGCAGGCTTTGTAAGCTTTTCACCCTTTACGACGACGCCATTTTTGCCTGGTTTTACGACTAGGAAAAAGCCTTCATCTTCATTTTTTGTGTAGATGAGCCTCTCGTTTCGGCCATTTGCCTGCCAAAGAAATTTGATCTTGTCGTTACCAAATGGAAATGAGAGCTCTTTTAAGGACGAAGCGATGAAATTTGGCATTATTTTGTGCTAACTTCTGCTTTTGATGACTTATCAGAGGCGATGCCGTACTCATCGACTGCTACGACGCTATAAGAGTAGCTAGCTCCTTTTTGGACGCTGTCATCTCTAAGCCCAGTATCACTTATACCGCTAAAAACTTTCTCGCTAGCACCGCTTCTATAAACTGTATATGAGCTAGCTCTATCAACTGCACTCCAGCTTACATTTACGCCGCTACCATCGTAGCTAGCGCTTATGCTTGGAGTTTTTGGTGCGCCAAGCGTACTACCAACGATCGGCTCTTCTTGCTTTAAGCTCTCAAGACCGTCTTTATCGACAGCTGTGACCCTATAATACCTTGTCGCTGCGTTTGTATTTATGAGATCCTCATAGGTGTTGCTAGTCGTTTTTGCTAGGTATGTGTAAGGCAAAATTTTACTTGTCGTTCTATAAACCTTAAAATAAGCAAAATCCTCAGCCGGCGCGTAATCCCACGTTAAGATGATCTTTTTTGGCGCGTTTTTAGTCGCTTGGACGTTCGTTACTGATTTAGGGTAACTCCTTTGTTGTGGCGCTTATATTTTGGCTTGGTTTTGAGATGACGCCAGAAGAAGTTTTAACTAAGATCCTATACTCATAAGATCTGCCAGGTTTTACCTCAGTGTCGATATACTCGGCATTTAGTCTGCCATTTACCTCTGCTACTTGGCTAAATTTATTAGCTCCTGCATCGCTTCTTTGGATGATGTAGCTTGCTACTGTGCTATCAGGATGTGGTCTCCAGATCACTTTTACGCGGCCTGGAAGCCCTGTGATAGCTTGCGCAAATGGCACAGAGTCAAGTAGTGGCTTAGTTGTCGCAGTTGCGATTGCACCTGGTTGAGAGATGGCGTTGTTTGAGTAGGTTCTCATCTGATATGAGTAAGTGGTCTCTGGAGCTAGGTCGCGATCCACGTAGTGCGTAGCAAAGCGGTCTTTTATGTTTGCAACTAGTTGCATTTTTGAGTTTGCATCGTTTGGATTTGAGCGGTAAAGGTAGTAGCCAACGACGCTCTCGTCGCTCACTGGGTTCCACTCGAAGCCAACTTCTGTCATGTCTGAAATAGTTTTTAAGCTTGTAATCGTTGGTAGTGACGTGCTTTGCTGAGTCGGTACGCTAGAGCCGCATCCCGCTAAGAAAGCTACTAAAAATGGTGTCAATATGCGTAGGGCAAATTTTTTCATCAAAAATCTCCTTGGGAATTTTTTTGTAAATTATTTGGTTAAAGTCATCATACGTTTTTGCGGTAAATTCTACCCTTTTGCCAGTTCGCGGATGGATAAAATAGAGCATATAAGCGTGAAGCATAACTCTGCTTATTTTATCGCCTTGGCTCTTAAATCCGTATAAATCATCGCCTAAAATGTGGCGATTTATGCTGGCAAGATGCACTCTTATCTGGTGCGTCCTGCCTGTAAAAAGCTTTGCTGCTATCAAATTTACTCCGCCTTCACTTAGCAAATTTACAAAGGCACTTTTTGCAAATTTAGCGTCTGCAACGATCGCTTTTTTTAGGCGGTTGTTTGGATTTCTGCCGATTGGCTTGTCGATGATGACGTCCTCTTTTAGCGGTAGGTCAGTCAGCGCTAGATAAATTCGTCCCATGCTCTTATCGCTTAGCTGCTCGCTTAGTTTTGCGTGGGCGAAGTTGTTTTTAGCAACGACGATAGCGCCGCTCGTGCCCTTATCTAGGCGGTGGACGATGCCAGCTCTTACGTCACCGTTTAAATTTGAAAGCATAAAGCCCTTTTTATTTAGCCACTCAACAAGTGTCGCCTCTTTGACGCTTGGGGCTTGGTGAACGACGATTTGCGGGGGCTTGTTTAGCACTATGAGATCGTCGTCCTCGTAGATGATCGGGATGTCAAAATTTACTTCGTATTCGTTTTGCACCTCTTTTTTTGGGGCAAAATTTACGCAAATTTCATCGTTTTCGCTCAGTAAAAAGCTTGGTTTTGAGACTGGTTTTAAATTTACGCTTACAAGGGAGTCTTTTATCAAATTTAAAGCTTGATTACGTGAAATTTGAAGCTCTTTGGCCACTGCAACGTCGAGTCTTGAGCTATTTAAAACATTAAATTTAACCAAAATCAAAGCCTTGTTTGTGATATAATCTAGCCCAAAAATTAAGGTTTGCTTCTTGATAAAACTAGATCGGCGTATTTTAACACATTTTGATTTTATTCAGCCGTTTTTGATCATCCCAATCATAGCCATCTCATACATCCTAGTCTCCGAAGCAAACGACATTTTGGCAAACAAACAGCTTGTATATTTTGGCATCGGATTTGTCTCATTTTGCATCGCATTTTTGCTGCCTATTAGACGCATAGACTGGATCATCCCGATGTTTTACTGGGTCTGCATCGTGCTGCTTTTAAGCGTTGATATCTTTGGCGTTAGCAAGCTAGGAGCTAGGCGCTGGCTTGAAATTCCCTTCGTTCACTTCACGCTTCAGCCCTCAGAGCTCATGAAGCCAGCCTTTTTGCTGATGCTAGCCTATCTAGTTAAGCAGCGCCCGCCAGAGGTCGATGGGTATGGGCTAAAAGACTTTTTAAGGCTTAGTTTTTACATACTTTTGCCATTTGCGCTCATCATGAAAGAGCCTGATCTTGGCACCGCACTCATACTTTTGATAGTTGGCTACACCATCCTTTTTGTCATCGGCGTAAATAAGAAAATTTGGATCACTATTATCCTTGCGATAGGCTTTTCGGCGCCAGTTTTATATGAAAATTTACATGACTATCAAAAAAAGAGGATTCACGATTTTATCGCTGAAGAGCCAAGCTATCACGTCAAACAAAGTATCATCGCCATAGGTAGTGGTGGGTTAAAAGGCAAGCCAAAGGACGAAGCGACGCAGACGCACTTTAAATTTTTACCAATCGCCACTAGTGACTTCATCTTTGCCTACAACATCGAGCGTTTTGGCTTTTATGGTGGATTGTTTCTGCTTGGGCTTTATGGGGCGCTTATAACACATCTTTTAAGTTTAAATTACGGCCTAAAAAACGACTATTTTACACAAGTTACCACTACGGGGATTGCTGCACTTATTTTCGTTTATGTTGGTGTAAATGTCTCGATGACGATCGGTTTTGCACCAGTTGTGGGCGTACCACTGCCATTTTTTAGTTACGGCGGAAGCAGCTTTGTTACATTTATGGTGCTTTTTGGAATTTTGCAAAATTTGCTAACTTTTAGATTTGATAGAACTTATAGCTTTATAAAAATTCACTTCTAAAATTTTCTCCACAAATATCAAGCATACAGTTTTTGCTCTATCCTTCTTTGTGCTTTTTGATGCAAGATTTTATGGCATTTATAAGATATTTTATATCCTCTTTTGTATGCGTATAGTGAATGCTAACACGTACCCAGCCAGGTTTTGCTTCAAAAACGGTATTATCTTTTAAATTAAGCAGATCATGTCCATACGGCCCAGCGCAATCACAGCCTGCACGTGTTTGTATACCAAAATCACTACTTAAACTAGCAGCAAAATCATAAGGAGAAACACCTTTTACATTAAATGCAAAAATAGGCAATCTGTCTAAATTTTCAGGACAATAATTTATCACCTCATCTATCTTTTCTAGCTCTTTACAAAACATCTCGCCCAGCTCACATTCAGCCACTTTTATATTATTAAGTCCGATTTCATTTCTTAGCTTGTAGGCTAAATTTGCACGCATTAGCTGCATTATCGGTGGCGTGCCACCCTCTTCTAAATTTTCAACTTCATTAGTAAAAACATGTGATGTCCTGCTTACGTACTTGACTGTGCCTCCAGCTGCAAATGTAGGCAAATTTTTACAAAGCTCTTTTTTGATAGCCAAAAGCCCACAACTCCCAACTCCGCCAAGTAGCTTGTGAGGCGAGAGAAACAGTGCGTCAAAATATCTGCAATCAACATTTTCATAAGCACTAAGAGTGGCCACGTCAAGTGCTAAAATACCATCATATTTTTTAATCAGCGAGTAAATTTTTTTATAATTAGTTTTAACGCCAGTGACGTTTGAGGCGGCACTAAAACTAGCTATTATCTTTCTTTTTGCATTTTGCTTTAATGCATTCTCAAGCATCGCATAATCTATCTCATTATTTTCATCAAGCTCTATACGTTTTATATCACAAAGCCCTTCTCTTAAGCTAACTTCAACGGAGTGATGCTCATAAGGGCCAATGATCGCTAGTGGCAAGTTTAATTTTCTTAAATTTGCTTCGCCTATCAAAGCTCTTGTAGCTGGTGAGATATAAATTCCCATTATCTCCTGAAATTTCTTTATCGCAGCCGTTGCTCCTTGACCAGTCGCAATAAGATAAAAACTATCGTCAAGGCCTAATAAGCTTTTTAACTCAGCTCTTGCATTTTCATAGCATTTTTGCGTTAGCACAGCGCTTGAACTACTATCTGAGTGAGTGTTTGCGTAGGTTTTTAAAAATTTTAAAATTTCATCTTCAATGGGTTTGTAAGCAAGACCTGAAGCCGTGTAGTCAAAATAGTAAAGGCCTTCTTCTAAAATGATATTTTTTCTTACTTCATCAATATTTAGCAATGTTTTCCTTTTATTTAAAGCAGGGATTATAATTAAATTTTCATAAAAAATCTTGCAAAACAAGCATCTTTTACAGCAATAAATTTCTTTGTAAATTTTCTATATTTTTCTTTATCGTGCCATCTTTATAGATAGCGGATATTAAGGCGATCATGTCTGGCTTTACTCTAGCGACACTTGCAATGTTACTAGAGTTTATGCCACCTATGACACACACATTCATTCCCATTTCTTTTGCTTGTGATATGGTTTGGGCCTTGCAAAGTGGCGCATTTGGTTTTGTTGGGCTTTTAAACATCGCTCCAAAAGCCACATAGCTAGCACCATTTTGTTTTGCCCTAATGGCAAGCTCCAAGCTATCATAGCAGCTAATTCCCACGTAAGCATCATCTCCTAAAATTTCAAACGCCTCTTTTATGCTCGCATCATCTTTTCCCAAATGCACGGACTTTGCTCCTATATGAGCAGCAAATAAAATATCATCATTTACGATAAATCTGGCTCCAAATTTTTCGCATAGGTTGAAAATTTCACCAGCTAGCCTCTCATCTTTGGGTATTTTTTTAGAGCGAAATTGAAAAAATTTCACCCCACACTCTAAAATTTCTTTAGTATATTGCAAGGCTAAATTTTCAGGCATCAACACATCGTCGCTAATCGCATAAATTTCAATCACTTATGCCAACTTTATGATTTAGTAGACGTTTGCCAAATTTTGTCGTAATTGCATTTTTAATAGCATTTAAAATATATTTTTTGGCTAGTTTTATGGCCTCTTCTTTGGTGTGTCCATTAGCCAGCAAGCATGCTAGCGCACTTGCAAAGCTACATCCAGCCCCGTGCATGATCTCTGGTTTTATTAGTGGCTCTTTAAATTTAAGCACGTCACCATTTTTTTTAAAAAGAGTATCTTCGCAAATTTCTGCAACCATGCTTCGCTTTAAGATCATATCGCAAGGTAAATTTTTACTATCAAGCTCCAAAACTTTGGCTTCATCGATATTTGGCGTGATAATGTCTGCAAATTTAAAAAGCTCTTTTAAGCTTGCTATCGCATCATCCTCAAGAAGCTTTGAGCCTGATTTTGCTACGCAAACTGGGTCTATTACTATTTTAATGCCTTGCTTATGAAATTTTTCAAGCCAAGAACCAACGCAAGATATAAGCTCTTTATTAAAAAGCATACCAACCTTTATGGCATCTATGTTTAGCTCTTCGTCTACCATTTTGATCTGTTCATTTAGATTTGTAGCATTTGTAGCAAAGATATTGTTAACACCATTTGTATTTTGTGCCGTAAGAGCCGTGATAGCTGTCGCTGCGTAGCAAGAAAATGCCTCACATGTCTTAATATCAGCTTGTGCACCAGCTCCACCAACACTATCACTTCCTGCAATGATTAATATATTTTTCATCTATCTCCCATACAACCTGAAATTTTATCAACACTAAAAGGATCATCGACCTTCCAACTACTTGAATACTTCTTAATGCTATTTTTTAATGCATCTACTAAATAATCCGCGTCTTGTAGCGTATGCGTATAGTGGAGTCCAGCCCTTACCCAGCCTGGCTTATGGGTAAATAGTGCATCTTCTTTTAAATGAAGCAAATCATGTCCATATGGCCCAGCACAAGAACATCCTGCACGCGTTTGAATGCCATATTCTTTGCTTAAAACTTTGGCTAGTTCATAAGGCGAAACGCCAGTCACGTTAAAAGCAAATATCGGCAAACGCTTTATGTTATTTGGATGATAGCACGTAAGCTCAGGAATTTCTGCTAGCTTTTTTTCCAAATACTCTCCAAGCTCGCTCTCGTTTTCATATATTGCCTCAAATCCTATCTCATTTCTTAGCCTATAAGCCAAATTTGCCCTTATAAGTCCTAAAATAGGCGGGGTGCCAGCCTCTTCTAGCTGTTCACTATCTTTTACAAATATAGCGTAGTTTTTGCTGACATAACTTACCGTTCCACCGCCAGCAAATGTCGGCTCATCTGAGTTTGCAAGTATCTTTTTTATAGCAAGAAGCCCACAACTTCCAACTCCACCAAGCAATTTATGTGGCGATAAAAAAAGAGCATCAAAATAGTCACAATCAATATTTCCATAAGCGCTAAAACTTGCAGCATCAAATGCTACAATGCCGCCATAAGATTTTATAAGAGTGTAAATTTTGCGGTAGTCGCTCAAAACCCCAGTCACATTTGAAGCCACACTAAAAGTTGCAATGATCTCACGACCGACATTTATCCTTAAAATTTGCTCCAAATGATTAAAGTCAATCCCTCCATTTTTATCAAGCCTGATACGCTCAACCTCACAAAGTGCTTGCCTAAAGCTTATCTCATTTGAATGATGCTCATAAGGGCCAAGTACTACGAGCGGAGAATTTTCATCTGCTTTTAATGAATATCTTTTTTTTAATACTGGCGGTGCATAAATTCCTAAAATTTCTTGAAATTTCTTTATCGCACCGGTAGCTCCATTGCCACAAGTAAAAAGATAAAAACTATCATCAAGTCCTAGTAAGCTTTTTAATTCACGTCTTGAATCTTCATAAGTTTGAGCGGTTTTATAGGCGTTTGATGAGCTGATAGAGTGCGTATTTGCGTATGTTTGGAGTATTTTTGCTATCTCATCTTCAATAGGTTTATAAGCTAGCCCTGAAGCTGTAAAGTCAAAATAATAAATGCCATTTTTTAAAATTATATTTTCTCTAATATGCTCTAAATTTACCAAATCACAACCCTTGTTTTTTGCGTAGTATTATAGATTACTTTAGCTAAAATATACTACAATGCCCAAATAAAGGAGCCGATATAAAAGCTTTAAAATCAACATTTGAGCGAATGAAACACCTTGACATAAATGAACTTATTAAATTTCATCTCGTCTTTGATGAGTTTGATTTAAAGCACTCATATTATGATGTTTTTGAAGCAATCGAGGCTGAAATTTTAAACAACTTCTTAGCCTTGATGCCAAAATTTTACTTCGAGTCCGATACAAATAATGCTATAAAATCTGCCCTCATAAAACTCGCACGAAGCGATAGAAAAAAATTTAGCGTACATAAAATTTTACCTCAAAGCCTAGCTAGCAAAGTCTATGCAAAGCTTTTTGAAAAGAATTTTTTACTGCTTGAAAAAAGTAGGGAAGTACTTCCAAAAAGATCAAAAAACCAAATGCTAAAAAAAGAAGAAAGGGGCTATAAAGTTGAGGATAAAATACATTTTAATAGCCATTTTTCAAGGTTTTGGTTTAGATTTATAGAGCCAAATTTAAGCTTACTAAAAGCTGGTAAAAATGATGAAATTTTAGCCATTATAAAAAAGGAATTTGACGAATATGCAAGCCTTGGATTTGAAATTTTATGCGGTGAACTCATGGCAAAAAAATTTCTGATTAATGGTATATTTTTAAGTAGCTTTTGGAGCAGGAATATAGAGCTTGATATGCTATTAAATATAGGCGGCAAGATCATAGTCGGAGAGGCAAAATACAAAGAGAGAAAGGTTTGCAAAAACGTGCTAAATTTACTATTAAAAAAATGTGAAAAACTAAACATTAGGCCAGATATTATTGCTCTTTTTTCAAAGAGTGGATTTAGTAGCGAGCTAAGAAATCTAAAGGATGAAAGGCTAAGGCTTTATGAAATTAGCGATTTTGAGGAACTTTTAAAATGAACGAACACGATATCCAAGCTGGCTTAAAAAGCCTAATAGAGCAGACTTATCTGATAGAAAACGAATATAAAAATTTAACATCATCTTACGCAAACTTGCAAAATTTCATTAAAGATATTGTGGAAATTCTACCAAATGCTATCTGGGTGTTAGATGAAAATGATGAGATTTTTTTACAAAACTCAGAAGCAGTAAGACTTGGTAAAATTTTTAAAGAGATACCAAAAAAAGAGGGCGAGATAAATGTAGATGGGCAAATTTATCTTTTTAAAACAAGCTCTAAAGACAATAAACTAATAATCTCTGCAACAAACATAACAGTAGAAAAACGCACCGAGCGTCTTGCCTCTATGGGCCAAGTAGCAGCTCACCTAGCCCACGAGATCAGAAATCCGGTAGGCTCTATCTCGCTTTTAGCTTCAACTCTACTTAAAAGAGCTGATGAGCGCACAAAGCCTATCGTAAATCAAATACAAAAAGCTACATGGCGAGTCGAACGTATAATCAAAGCCACACTACTTTTTACAAAAGGTCTTAATATAAATGCACAAATTTTTGACTTTTCGCAGCTTAAAAAAGAGTGTGAAGAGGCTATAAATTTTTACGACTATTCAAAGGATATTAAATTTAGCCTAGAATTTCCAGATGGCAAATATACGGGCGATCTTGATCTACTAGCCATCGTCTTTCAAAATATTTTATTTAACGCCATTGATGCCATCGAAGAGAGCGATGATGATGAAGGAGAGATCATTTTAAGCTATGAAAAAACACCACAAGAACATAAATTTATTGTCTATGATAGTGGTGAGCCCATCAAAGATCAGGCTATAGTTTTTGAGCCATTTAAAAGTAGCAAGCTAAAAGGCAATGGCCTTGGTTTGCACCTTTGTTTACAGATAGTGCAGGCTCACAAAGGCAGCATCGAGATCACACTAAATCCAAAAACATTTTGCATAAATTTACCAATAAAGGAGTAAGAATGAACATACAAAACGAACTTGAGACATTTAAAAATTCTCTTCAAACGCTCGATTTGAGAGAAATTTCAAACGATGGAGCAAAAAACGTTGCATTTATCTGTATCGATATGATAGAGGCTTTTGCTGGTAGTGGTGCGCTCGCTAGTCAAAGAGTAGCTGCCTTATCAAAAGGGATCGCAACACTTTTTGATAGAGCGTGGAAAGATTTTGGCTTTAGAAATTTTATCCTTATAGAAGATAGACACACCAGTGATTCGAAAGAATTTGAGACATTTTTACCTCACGCTATGCTTGATACAAATGAGATAAAAACCATAAAAGAGATAGAAAATCTAAGCTTTTTTAAAGAGATCAGAGCATTTTATAAAAACTCTTTAAGTATTGCTTTTAATAAAGAATTTGAAAAATTTTTAGAAGAGCGTCCGGAGCTAGACACCTTTATAGTCACTGGAGATTGCACTGATATGTGCGTTTATCAGTGCGTTAGTTATCTTAAACTACGAGCTAATGAATACAATAAAAAATCAAGAGTTATCGTGCCGTTTGATCTTACGCAAACGTACGATATACCAGGACATAATGGCGATTTTTACCACGAGATGTTTTCTCTTCATATGAAGCTAGCACTTGGCGCTGATGTGGTAAAGAGTATTAAATTTTAAAGCTTGCTTGAAATATTTATGAGCCTATTTAGCTCGTCAAATTTAAAGCTAAGCTCATTTTTATCCGATACGATTTCATTAGGGCTTTCGCTAAATTTCATATCACAGCTTAGCAAAAGTCCTTTTATAAAGATTTTGTGATCTAGCTCGTAGCTGCTTATACACTCATTTACTACGCCTAAAATCTCATTTGCTAGCACTGGCTCTTCAAAGACCACATCTGATCTAAAAGCCACATACGCCGCTCCTCCCTCGTACTCTATCCTATAATAATTTTGTTCATCAAAAGCGGTGCAAAGAACCATACTAATCGTGTGACCATTAAAATTTTCATCTAGCTCAAATTGTGGCATACCAAATGCGCTAAGTCCAAATTTCTCACCAAACTCGCGTGCTTTATTTGCAAGCTCGAGCAACCGCTCATCAAAGCCATTTATATTTTCATAACCCCAAAGCCACGTATTTGACGAGAAGCTTTCAGAGCCGATAAACTGCATATCAAACTCATGCTCATCAAAGTAAATTTTACCGCTATCAAAATCGACCTGCCAGTTGCTACCTTCAACAAGTAGCTTAAATGCACGTTTTTGAAGTAATGTCGCTTTGCCAATACATGCGCTAAAAAGCTCGCTCCAGTTACTTTTATCTATGCCAAGCTTATCTAAAAACATCGCTTCTTTAGGCATTAGCAAGCTATTGCTTGAAGTGCTTTTTCTTTAAAGCTGTCATTTACAACAAATTTTGTCTTATAGACAAAAATTTGAGCCGTATTTTCATTTTTTATCTTAATAACAAGACGTTTATCGTTGTTTGTGCCACTTTTTATATGTTCGTTATAGCCAAGATTATAAAGGCTAGTTATCTTATCTTTGCTAAGCTCACTAAGGCATAAAAGCACCTCTAGCTCGGCATACTCTCTTACTTTTTGAGGGGCGCTCGTCTCTTCATTTTTAGAAAATTTAGAGTTTTGTTTTAGTTTTCTTGTTTTAAAGTCTAAATTTTGCGCATCTTCTAGGCTATAAAACTCGTTTAAATTTGTCCTTACAAATTGATCATCTTTTGTGATATTTATCCTAAAAGCATAAGGCAAGTCGCGTTTTGCTTCATCTTTTACTATATCTTCGATATTTCCAAGCTCTCTTTCAAAAACTGCGATCTCGATATTTCCGTGAAAATCAAGCACGTTTATAGTGCCCATTTTCTTGCCACTTTTGGTTATCCTTGTGCTAAAGTCTTCGATCTTGCCAACAACTAAAATTTCTGCACTTTGTGGCAAGCTCTCAAATTCTGAGCTTAGAGTATATTTTATCTTGTTGATCTCGTCTTTATAATCATCAAGCGGGTGGCCTGAGAGGTAGATACCAACACTCTCTTGCTCAAATTTTAAAATTTGCTTGATGTCAAATTCGTCATTTATAGCGACAAAATTTATCTTCACATCGTTCATGCTATCATCTTCGCCAAACAAGCTCTCAGCAGCATTTTTACGGATCTGAGCAGCACTCTTGCAAGCTTCTATGATATTTTCTACATTTTGCATAAGCATCTTACGACTAAAGCCAAACTCATCAAAGCAACCAGCTTTTATGAGGCTTTCAAAGACCTTTTTATTGACCTTAAATGGATCGATCCTTGAGACAAAGTCGTCCATACTCTTAAACTCACCATTTGCTTCACGCTCAGTGATAATGTTTTCAATAGCCGCTCCACCAACACCTTTAATCGCACCAAGCCCAAAGATAATACCGTCATGATCGCCATTTTTAACAACGCTAAATTCTTTAGTTGATTTATTTATAGATGGTGGCAAAGTGTCTATATTTATACGTTTTATCTCATCGATATAGCGAACGATCTTATCGACGTTGCTCTCCTCGCTTGTTAAAAGTGCCGCCATAAATTCAGCCGGATAGTAAGCCTTAAGATAAGCAGTTTGAAAGGTAACATAAGCGTAAGCTGCGGAGTGAGATTTATTAAAGCCATATCCTGCAAATTTTACAATTAGCTCGAAAAGATCGTCTGCTTTTTGTCCATTTAGCCCTTTTGCCTCAGCGCCTTTTACAAACTCACCCTTTAGTCTGTCCATCTCTTCTTTAATCTTTTTACCCATCGCACGGCGTACAAGATCCGCCCCGCCAAGGCTAAAGCCACCTATGGCTTGAACGATTTGCATAACCTGCTCTTGATAAACGATTACGCCGTATGTTGGCGCAAGGATTGGCTCAAGCTCTTTAAATGAGTAGGTTATCTCCGCCTCACCATGTTTTCTTTTGACAAAATCATCAAGCATACCACTTTCCATCGGTCCTGGGCGGTAGAGCGCTAGCATCGCGACGATATCCTCAAAGCAGTCTGGACGTAAGCTAGTTCCTAGCTTTCTCATACCTTCACCCTCGATTTGGAAAATTCCTATCGCTTGGCCACTTTGTATCATTTTATAAACATTAGAATCGTTTTTATCGATCTGCTCCCAAATGATATCCTTACCGGTTCGTTGTTTAACGAGTTTTATGGCATTATCGATAACCGTTAGTGTTTTTAGTCCAAGAAAGTCGAATTTAATTAAATCAACATCCTCAAGATACTTAAGGCTATACTGCGTAACATAGCGATCTTCTGGGCTGTTTGGCTGACGAAATAGCGGAGTTTTATTCCACAGCTCCTCGTTTGAGATAACGACACCTGCTGCGTGCTGACCGGCGTTTCTATTTAGCCCCTCAAGATCAAGTGCAAATTTCCAAATTTTAGCTGCCTTTGGATTTTGGCTGATAAGCTCAGCTATCTTTGGCTCTTTTTCATAAGCATCTTTTAGTGTAATGCCTAGTTCATCAGGTATTAGCTTTGCCATCGCATCGGCTTCAGCATAAGGCATATCACAAACTCTAGCAACGTCTCTAATGACACCTTTTGCGAGCAATTTACCAAATGTAATAACGCCAGCAACGTTAAATTTTCCATATTTTTGCGTAACATAGTCAATTATCTCGCCACGCCTACTTTGACAAAAGTCCACGTCGATATCTGGCATACTAACACGCTCTGGGTTTAGAAATCTCTCAAAAAGTAGGTTGTATGGGATCGGATCAAGGTCAGTGATCTTTAGCGAGTAAGCGACCAAGCTACCAGCCGCAGAACCACGTCCTGGACCAACTGGTACACCTCTACTTTTGGCCTCATTTATGAAGTCCCAAACGATCATCATATAGCCTGGGAAATTCATTTTATTAATTATACCAATCTCTATCTCAAGGCGCTTTTTGTATTCATCATGTAAATTTTCAGGGACAAATTTTAGCCTCTCTTCAAGACCTTTTCTACATTCATACTCAAAAAAAACAGCATCATTTTTAAAACTATATCTATTTTCAGGCTCTGGAAGTGTTAAATTTCTCTCTTTAGCATATTCAAGAGTAAATTTAAAATTTGGAGGAGTTGGGTTGCCAAGCTTGATCTCAAGATTGCACTTATTCACGATCTCTTGGGTATTTTCTATCACTTCAGGGATATCTAAAAATAGCTCACTCATCTGCTCTTTGCTTTTTACAAAAAACTCATGAACGCTGTGGCGAAGTCGGTTTGGATCATCTAAAGTTTTGTTCATCGCGATACACATAAAAACCTCATGCGCGTCAGCTCGCTCTTTAAAAGTGTAGTGAGTATCGTTTGTAGCGATAACCTTTATGCCAGTCTCTTTTGCGATACGTAAAATATCATCATCAATGCGTTTTTGATCGCCGATGCCGTGACGCATGATCTCAAGGTAAAAGTCATCTCCAAAAATTTCTTTATACTCAAGCGCGACCTCTTTTGCTCTCTCGTAGCCCTTTGCGCCAAATTTGACGTTACGATCACTTAAATTTAGATGCCAGCTCACCTCACCCTGCAAGCAAGCAGAGCTACAAACCAAGCCCTCGCTGTGCTCTTTTAAAATTTTCTTATTTATACGAGGATAGTAGTAAAAGCCCTCGATGTAGCTCATGGAACTAAGATACATTAAATTTTTATAGCCAGTCTCGTTTTTGGCGATTAGTATAAGGTGAAAGCGCTGTTTAGTACTCTTGTCATCAAGCTGCTCGCCATTATGCACATAAGCTTCGATGCCAATTAGTGGTTTTATCCCCTCTTTTTTCATCGCCTTGTAAAAATCTATCGCTCCAAACATATTGCCGTGATCAGTAATCGCCGCTGCTATGTCGCCTCTATCATGAAGCACGTGAGCTAGCTCTTTTATCTTGTTCGCTCCGTCAAGCAGGGAGTATTCAGTGTGTAAATGCAGGTGTGTAAAGCTAGAATTTTCACTCATTTTTTATCCTTTTTTAATGAGTGGATTTTACAAAATTTTGGCTAATAAGGTGCTTGATGAAAACTTAATGGGAGCTTTAAAATTTATAGAATTTGTAGTTTGTGGCTAAGAACGAAGCGCGCTGCCATCTGACGCACTATATGCTATTAAGGTCTTGTAAATTTTAAACGAGTAATTTCAGATCTAAAATTTGAGCTAAGCGGTCAGTGAAGCCAAAATTTAGTAGTCAATTCTTGTGAGTGAATGGAATTTTAAAATCTATAAAGTGAAAAGAATTAGATCGCGGACTAAGCCGCAATCCATTATAGATAAACTGGGATATTTGTGTGTTCTAAGAAAAATCTTGAAGTGCCACCAAGCACCATTTCCATAAGACCATTTTCACCATATCTGCTAGCAACGATTAGATCAGCATTTCTATCAATAGCTGCTTTTAAAAGCGCTTCACCAGGTATCATCGTGGTAGCGATCACTTCAAAAGTGGCTGATATGCCATGAATTTTGAAGTACTCTTCAAGCTTTTTAAGATTTAGTTCAGCATTATCGCCAAGACTTGCTTTTGAGGTAATGCACTGAACCTTTTTTGCCTTTTTTAAAAGATCAATCGAGCCTGTTAATGCCCTTGAGCTTTGCGTCGTACCAGTCCAGCTAACAAGGATATTATCAGCTTTAAACTCACGCATTTTTCTAGGGATTACAATCGCATTTTTACCACTTTTTAAAACAGCTGACTCAAATGTGCCAGTGATTTTTCCATCAAGCGGCACAGCAGCCACCACTAGATCGCAAAATTTACTCTCTTGCTCCACTATCGCACTTCTTTTGCCACTGTGAATAGTAAAATTTGCGGTGCAAACATCTTCAATGATTTCACTAGTTACTTTTATGCCAAGCTCAGCACAAATTTTATTGAAAATTTTCTCATTCTCTTCATGCTCGACAGCTAGTTCAGATTTAGCTGATTTTAGAAATTCTTCAAAAAGCACTCCTCCACGAAGCGTCATTTTCATATTATAAACTACGCTTGGGTCAAGCTGACAAGTCATAATTTCCATATGTGTGTTAAACCACTGAGCAACCTTTAGGGCACCATAAATTCTTGGCTCGATATCGTCTCCAGCTCCTATTGGAAAAAGCAACTTTTTGTATTTCATCATCTGTCCTTTAAAATTTATTCGACTAAAGAGAGCGAAATTTTATTTCCTTTTTGCTCGCTCACACATACTTTGACCTGATCACCTACGTTTAATGGAGTTTTTATCTTTGAGATGTGAAGCAAGCCATCAATGCCATCTTTTAGCTCGATAAATACACCAAAATCAACAACACTCTTTACAGTTCCCAAAAACTCATCACCGATATTAAAATTTGGTTTTGAACGCTCTTTATCGTGCTTAAATGGCTTTTTGCCAAATGAACGTCCATTGTCTTTTGAAGTGATAGAGATGATGTAATCTTTTGCAGCATCAACATTTTTCTTTGCACCACCTGCGATTTTAACTTCACCTTTTTCTCTATCAAGATCGATTGAGACTTCAAATTTCTCAATGATCTCTTTTATAGTCTTGCCAGCTTGCCCGATGATATCTACGATCTTGCTTGGATCAACACTAAATAGCTCAAGCTTTGGAAGCACATCTTCATTTATTTTTATATTTTTATCCGCCTCTGTCATCAAAGATAAGATATGCTCTCTACCACGTTTTGCTTGATAAAGTGCCTCTTTTAGCACTTCTAAACTAATGCCACCAAGCTTAATATCCATCTGAAGCGCTGTGATGCCATCACTTGTACCTGCTACTTTAAAGTCCATGTCGCCGTCATGATCTTCAAGTCCCATGATATCTGTTAGCACTGCGTGTTTATCACCTTCAAATATTAATCCCATAGCGACACCTGCGACAAGTTTTAAAGTATTTACGCCAGCTGCTCTAAGTGCTAGCGAGCCACCGCAAACACTAGCCATTGAGCTTGAACCGTTGCTCTCTAAAATTTCTGAAACGACTCTTATCGTATATGGAGAAGCTAGATCGATACTTGGTGCAAGGGCACGTTTGGCTAAATTTCCATGTCCAAGCTCACGTCTACCAGGAGCTTTTAGTGGGCTTGCCTCACCTACGCTAAAGCCTGGGAAGTTGTAGTTAAACATAAATTTCTCTACAAAAGGTACTTTTTCAGTGAGGATGTCATACATTTGAGCATCACTATCAGTGCCAAGAGTAGTGACAACTAGGGCTTGCGTCTGTCCTCTTGTAAAGAGGCATGAGCCATGAGCATTTGGAAGCACATTTGTTTCGATACTAATAGGTCTAACCTCTTCAAGACCACGCCCATCAGCTCTAACGCCCTCGTTTATGATCTGCTCTCTAACGATTTTCTTTTTATATTTGCCAAGGACATTTGTGATGACAGCCTCATCCCAGCCCTCTTTTTGAGCGACCTCATCGCTTGAAATTTGTTTTGCGATCTTGCTAAGTTCGCTCGCTCGCTCGCTTTTTGCCATTTGATTGATCGCATTTTTGACTTCAGCTTTATAAAATTTATCGATATAAATAGCGATATTTTCATTTTCTATCTCAGGTTTTAACTCAAGCGTAGCGTCCTCTTTTTTATGCTCTTTAAAAGCTTCTTCGTAAGCACTGCTAGCCCTTAATATCGCCTTACCAGCAAAATCAATCGCCTCAATCATCATATCTTCGCTAAATTCATTCATCAGCTGTTTTTGAGCCATACTATCACTTAAGCTCGGATCTATCATCGGCTCAATCGCAACCATCGGGATGAGCTGCGTAGTTTGCTGAGGCAAGCTTCTCATCTCGATCATCAAAAGCTCATCTTTTGTGCCAGCTACATATAGATCAATCGCACTTTGTTTTAGCTCAGAGTTGCTTGGGTTGATCACAAATTTTTCATCTATGTAGCCAACTCTCACGCCACAAACTGGGCGATTTACAGGGATGTCGCTAAGATACAACGCAACTGAAGCCGCATTTAGACTTACAACTTGCAGATCAACTTCAGGATCAGCTGAAAGTACCATTACAACTATTTGAGTTGGATAAGCATAACCTTTTGGAAAGAGTGGCCTAAGAGATCTATCGATGATGCGAGCTGTTAGCGTTTCAAAGTCGCCTGGCTTTGTCTCACGCTTAACGTAACCGCCAGGAATTTTTCCAGCGGCGTAAGCTTTTTCAATGTATTGCACCGTTAGAGGTAAAAAATCCTCCTCAACTTGCGTGTCCTCTCTGGCAACAGTTGCTAAAACTACGGTATTTTTCACTCTTAAAAGTACCGCTCCGCTAGCTTGTTTTGCTACTTTATTCAGGTCAAAAATTTCAACCTGATTATTGACTTCTATACTATATTGCATTATTTTTATCTCCTTGTTGTTTTTGTAACGGCAAATAATAAGGGCTCTCTTCTAATATTGACATGATACGCTCACTCGTAGCTTCGATCTTTTTCTCGTAATACGAATCCACATCGATAAAATCGACTATCTTATTTATCGTGTAAATTTCATCGACCATATCATTTAAATTTGTAAAGACATCAGTAGCAATCACTGGCGTTGCGTATGAGATGGATTTTACCTTCACATCAAGCAACGTCTTTATGCAAATGAGTGCCGTCATACCAGTCTCGCACCCCTCATCGATTAGTAAAATATTTTTATCTTTTAGCTCTCCTATCAAATTTCCTTTTCGGTATTTATAAACGTTTTTTAAAATTTTCTCTTCATATTTTCTATGTGCTTCGCCGTAAATATAGTCATAGCTTATATTAAAAGCCTTTATAAGTTTATCATTTAATACTATATCTTCTGTCTCGCTAACTATTGCAACGTCGCATTCGCTATTATTTGGCGCAGGTAGTGGCTCGCTAAAGAGCATCTCGTAGCTTAAATTTAAACTTCTACAAACTGCATCTGCGAGTATAACTGACTCAAGCGACATACAAACAACTATCGTCTTTTTATCTACGAGCTCTTTTTTTGGCAAAATTTCAATTAGCTTGCTAGCTGCTTCTAATTGATCCTTAAATTTAGCCGTTATCATTTAGTTGGTACTCGATTTTGTACTGCTTTGTGAAAAGTCATAGTGCAAACCGCCCATTGGATAGAAATTTATCGTGAAATAAATACCATTTTTTCTAGTTGATGCTGAGCCGTTTATTGTTGTTGTTGGCTCAACATCTTGTTGATAAATTATTCCGTAATTCCAGCATTTTCTTTGATGAAGTACACCAACTCTCCAGCTTTTTGTGTAACTTCGCTCAATATCATATTGCCAGCCACCAATAAGACTATACTGATGAGGTAATTTTACTCCAAGACCACTTGTAAAATAGCTATCTTTTGTTGCACTATTTTTTATTTTGCTATCATTTTTCTTCATGGTGTGAAGCATATTTAGCCAAAATAGATCATTTGTGTATGAAAATCCGCTTTGTACCTTTTTAAGCTCTTTGCTCTTGTGTGAATATTCAAGCTTATTATAAAGGCTTAAATTTTCAAATGGATATAGATAGATAGCATTTTTTAAATTCGAATATTCATCTTCTTTTGTGTAATATCCTTGAGAAATACTATGTTTTATAATCTTTCTACCATTAGAGTTAAAGAAATACTGAGTCAGATAACCAGAAATTTCTTCCTTACTCTGCTCTTGAGTCAAGAAATTTTCATATTCATTTAGATTTTTATCATAGATAAACTCATCATCCAAATTTCCTTTTCTATAGCCTGGCAGTAGGTATTCGGCCCCAAAATTTAAAGTGTGATAAAAGCTTTCATACGCTTTTGCAAGGTCAGTGTGAAGGGTAAATTTATGGTAATTATTTACAAAATTTGTATGTTTATCTTCTCTTTTATCATCAAATGAATTTATCTTATTCTCGTAATTTATTCTTGAAGCGTATAGATACTCGTAAAATGAAAACGTTAAGCTATCATCAAGCAGTGGCACATGCACTGAAGCTGGAAGTGTAAATTCATACTGAGTCGCTCTAACTCCTATTTTTCTATCATATCTATGTGACTGAAGATCGAGTGAATATAAGATATTTGGCAAAGCAATATCATCTGTAAATTTATGATACTGAAGCGATGGAAGCTCTTGAAGCGTGTCTTTGTTCTCATTTTTTGAGCCAATTTTTTCAGTATCTATGTAGTATTTTGCATAAGCACCAAAATAATGATCGTCATTTGCGATGAAATAGTTAAATTTAGAAGTTACAAGCGAATCATAATCATCATCCCTGCCCTTTAAATTTAAATAATCTATATCATTTAGCTTCGTTGCATCTATCCAAATTCCCTCTTGTAAATCTGCTTCACTAAGGTATCTTATAAGTTTATCTCTTTCGTATTTTAGTCCGATACCTTTATGTGTTTTATTTTTTAGTTCAGCCTTATTTGAAGTCTCTCTTTTTTGCTTGGCTTGGTAGCTGTTTTTATCAGTAAATGAACCAAAGCTGATTTCGCCCCTTGAATCAGGCGACTCAGTAAATCTAAACGCACCATAAATTCCAGCACCTCTGTTTGTTCTTATCTGCGGATCAATCTCGAAGTCCCACTCATTATAAGGTGCAAAATAAATCGGCTGCTTGTAATAAAAACCTTCAGATTTTCCGTATCCAAGTTCAGGCGGTAAAAGACCTGTTCTTCTTGTGGTATCAGTTGAGAAGCCAAAATATGGCAAATAAAAAACTGGCACATTAGCTATACGAAAGACTGGGTTAAAAAGATGTAAAAATTTGCTTTGTTTATTTAGCATAGCTGAGCTTGAGGTGATGCTCCAGTCAGGATCTTGGACATTACAGCTTGAAACCATCGCTTTTTTTACTCTATAGTACTCACTGTCAGAGCTGCTCTCATCGCTTCTCATCCATACTTCCATGTCTTTATTCATCATAAAAAGCGATTCAAAAGCAGTATCATTATTTTTTAAATTTAGCTTTGCATAATTTGAGCGAGAGACTTCGCTCTTGCCCTTCATCATGTTGACGTTACCAAATAGCTCGATAACCGAATTATTTTGATCATACACAGCACAATCAGCCGTTACAAGATAATCTTGTGAATATACAACGACGTTTTTGTTTGCCGTTACGATGCCTTTATCTTGCTTTACATCATCGGCCAAAAGCTGCACATCTTGCACAGCTGCACTTAGATTTAAAATACAAACCGGAACTAAAAATAAAATTTTACGCATTTATCACCACTGTTTTTGCTATTTTGTCTTGCCAAGTTTGCCTAGCTGGATTTGCAAATGCCCATGCAAAACCAAGATAAAAACAAGCTTCACTAACCAACCTAAAAATCGCTCTTACCAAGCTTGAAATAAAATTTGGTCTATCTAAAATTTCTACATTAATGCACATCGTCTTTGTTAGCATTTGTCCAAGACTCGCACCATAATACCAAACAAAAAATGCATGATAAATAATCTTTAGTGCGACTATTTGCCAAAAGAAATTTAAGGTCAAATTTCTGGCTTCATCATAGCTCATAACCGACAAAAAAGCATCCCAGTAAATGATCAAAAACAAAAAAGAAACAATACATTCATCAATTGAGTAAGCTAGCACTCTTTTTGAAAATGGCGCTAGCGAAATTTCTTCTTTTTCAAGTTTTTCAACTATCTGCATACTCATTTTAATGCCTGCCAGGCAATATCTTTTCTATAATGTGCTCCATCAAATTTTACATTTTCGCAAAGCTCATAAGCTCTATCACGTGCCTCTTTTATGCTCTTCGCAGTGGCCACACAGACTAATACTCTACCACCATCTGCATAAATTTCTCCGCCTTGCTCGCTAACACCAGCATAAGCGATGTGAGCATCTTTTACATCATTTAAAACTGAAATTTTAGCTTTTGGGCTGCTTTTATACGGATAGTCCTTACTAGCCATCACAACGCCAACTGCAAATTCATCTTTTAAGCTAATAGGCTTTAGCTCGCCCTTTGCAGCATTTAGTAAAATTTCGCTTAAATTTCCGTCAATTAATGGCATCAAAACCTCGCACTCAGGATCGCCGAATCTCACGTTAAACTCAAGTACATAAGGCTCATTTTTCACGATCATTAGCCCCACAAAAAGTACTCCACAAAACGGACTGCCCTCGTTTTTCATCCCTTTTAAAGTTGGCTTTACAACCTCTTCTTCGACCCTTTTTATCAGCTCTTTTGAAGCAAGCGGACTTGGAGCATAAGCGCCCATACCGCCAGTATTTGGACCTTCGTCATTATCAAGCAGACGTTTATGATCTTGAGCTACTGGCAAGCTTACAAAATTTTCGCCGTCGCAAATAGCAAAAAAGCTCAGCTCAAAGCCGTCTAAAAACTCTTCAACGACAACAAATTTACCAGCATCACCAAAGCTGGCTCCGCTTAGCATGTCGCTAACTGCCTCTTTGGCATCCTCTTTAGAATTTGCGATTATTACGCCCTTGCCAGCGCAAAGTCCATCGGCCTTTACGACCATCGGCGCGCTTAAGGTATCAATAAATTTAAATGCCTTTTCTTTATCTTCTGTGTTTAAATATCTTGCGGTTTTTATATTATTTCTAGCCAAAAAGTCCTTCATATAGGCTTTGCTAGCTTCAAGTCTAGCAGCTGCTTTGCTTGGTCCAAAGATGAGCAAACCCTCTTTTTTAAAGATATCCACTACGCCTTCACTAAGCGGCGCTTCAGGTCCTACTATAGTTAGCTCGATACTATTTTTTTTAGCAAAATTTGCAAGTTCATAAAAGTCTTTTATGTTTAAATTCTCACCAAGACGTGAGGTCGCACCATTTCCTGGCGCAAAGTATAAATTTATATTTTTTTCGTTTTTTAGTTTTAGAGCAATGGCGTATTCGCGGCCGCCACTTCCTATTATGAGAATATTCATTTCATCTCCGTAAATTTAAAAACCCGAGTGGGCGTCGCATAGAAGAGTGGCCCATAAACAAAGCCAATCTTGCAAATAGATGGATACCAAACGGTTGCAACTTCTCGCCTTTTCAGACTCAAACGAAGCCACATCACAAGGCACCCATACCTTTTCGCTAACAAAAAAGTGTTGGACCCCGTAAAATGCTGACTCGCTTCACTCAGGCAATAAAATTATATAAATTCTTTGCTTAAAGTAATGTTTTGGCAAGCGCGATACAGGCGTTTATATCTTGACTTTGGCTTACTATTGGCTCGGTAAATTTTAGCTCTTTTGCAGTTACCTTTCCAATGCTTATCGCTTGATAGCTCTCATCCCAGCCAAAATTATTAAGAAAATTTTTGACATTTAGTGGAGAAGCAAAGATCAAGATACTATTTTTTGGTGGTTTTAGCTCCATTTTGCAAGGATTTAAGACATTTTCATAAGCGACAATTGCCTTTATATTTACTCCGCCATTTTGCAAAATTTCTAAGAAATTTGAAGCACTATCTTTACCTTTTAGATAAAGAACCTTTTTACCTTTTAAAAGTGGCAAAATTTCTCTTGCGAAGTCATCTCCGTGAGCGTTCTTTCCGGTGTAAATTTCACTAAATCCAAACTCTCTTGCGGCTGCCGTACAACTATTTGCGATGGCAAAGACTGGCAAATTTATAGCTTTTATATTGTTAAATTTTAATGCATTAAAAGCATTTTTAGAAGTGGCTACCAGCTCATCATAGTCGCTTAAATTTAGTTCAAATTTTAAAAACTCGATCTTGCTTACGCTTAAATTTATAACGCTCTCATCAGTCGTTTTTGTATTTGAAATAAGATAAATTTTACGCAACTCTTTTTAACCTTAAAAAAGATATCAAAGCAAGTAATGTGCAGACTAAAATAACAATAGAAGTCGAGTAAAATATATCACCAAGCCCAACTAACGGAGAGACGACGCCGCCTAAGAAAAATGGGCAAAATCCAAGTATTGCTGAGGCTGAGCCTGCGTATTCTCTGCCTTCATTCATGGCTAGCGATGAAGCAGTTGGCAAGACAAATCCTGTAAAAAGAAGCAATAAGAAAAATGCGATGATAACGCCGATCACTTCAAATTTGAAACAAAGCATGAAAGCAATAAAAACACTAGCAAACAAGGTACCAAAAAGCCCAGTTTTGAGTGCTTTTCTCTCATTTAAAAGACTAGCAAGCCTTGCTCCTATAATAAGCCCCAAACCATTTGAAGCAAAGCAAAAGCTATAACTTACTGGACTTAGAGAATAAAATTCTTGAAAAATAAACGAAGATGACGCTATATAAGCAAACATCGCACCCATCGCAAATGTCTGAATGCTTACGAAAAGTATAAATTTTTTCTTTCTTAAAATTTTGACAAAAACACTATAAGTCACTAGCAAAGGCATTTTTAAGCGATTTGACTGACTCAAGCTCTCTTTGAAATAAAAATTTGCAATAAAAAGTAAGATACCAATGATAGTAAGTGCCATAAAGATGCCACGCCAGTCGGTAAATTTAAGTAGTAAGCTACCGCCAATTGGCGAGAGTATCGGAGCAAGACCATTTACGACCATCATAAGACTAAAAAATTTAGTCATTTCATGACCCTTATAAAGATCACTCACAACAGCCCTTGAGATGACTAAGCTGCCGGCACTTGCTAGCCCTTGGATGATGCGCATAAAGATAAAAAACTGGATATTTTGCGCAAAAAATATAAAAATAGTGCTTATCGTATAGACGATGAGCGAGATGGTAAGTGGCGTTTTTCGTCCAAATTTATCGCTTATTGGGCCAACTATTAGCTGACCTATGGCTAAGCCTGCCATCGATGTCGTGATCGTTAATTGTGTAGCTGTAACGCTTGTTTTAAACCACTCAGTAATAGCCGGAAGTGCTGGCAAATAAAGATCTGTCACAAATGGTCCAAAGGCAGAGAGAGCACCTAAAAATAGCAACAAAAATAGTTTGGAATTTTCTTTTTTCATAGTTTTTCTTTAAATTTTAAAAGAGATTATATTATGACTTTGCTTTTTAGGTTATTAAGGGTAAATTTAACGTGATTTATAAAAGAGAAAAGCCCTAAAATAGGGCTTTTTTTACATTTTGTCTTTTGTGACGATTAGAAGCATTTTGAATTTGTCTTTCACTTTTAGGCCGTGTGGGATCTTACCTGGAAGCACGATGCTATCGCCCTTTACTAGATGAAAGCTCTCATCAGCTATCTTTAAATCAAGCTCGCCATCAAGCGCGATAAGTAGCGCATCGCCAGGGGCAGCGTGGGTTGAAAGCTCTTGGTCTTTGTCAAAACTTAGCAGCGACATCGAGCCATTTTCGTTTTTAACAAGCGTCTTGCTAACTATCTTGCCACTCTCGTAGCTAACGGCATCTGCGAGGCTAAAGATACTCGCTTTGTCTAAATGATCTATCATAACATTCTCCTTAAAATCTATTAGTAAATATTTTGTTTTCTTTGTAAATTTGAGTTTTCGCCAGGTTTTTGCCTCAATAAGGCAAGCTTCGTCGCGCCCAAGCCTCATCTGCTTTTTACCATACTCTAGCTGCGCTTCACCATCTATCACCCAGGCAAGGCTATCTATAAAAAGCATCTCATGGTCTAGCTCCTCACCCTCGTCAAATGCGTATATATCGACGCTTGCATTTTTGTTTTGAAAGAGCCTTTTACTAACGACGCTTTTTTCAACTATTTTTGTATCTTTGTCTAAATTATAAATTTGACTCATTTTATACCCTTTTTTTATAAAATTATAAAAGGTTAAGAGCTAAATTTCATTGACCAATGTTAATAAAAAGATAAAATATATCCTAATTAAAACCAACCTATATCTAGAAGCTCTTTTTAAAAATACCCTCTATGAAATAGGCTTAGTATTTACCCCCCCCCCACTCAATATATTTTTGTAAGCATTTTGCAAACATGAATTGTCAAGCATTATCTAATTCTATTATTTTTTCAAAATCAGATTCTGCAACTTTGATTTCACTGTTTATTTGCTTCACTATATCATCTGCCACTTCATTAAATAAATCTTTGTTTGAATCATCCAACTCAAATTCTATAAGTTTTTTACTCCTAATTACTTCCTGAAATATTAAGTTAAATAAATTTTCAATATCTTGTGTATCGTTGTCAGTTATATTAATCGAGATATTTTCTAAATCTGGTATTAAAAATTTTACTATTTCACTGTTTTCACTTCTATCTACTTTAAATTTCATTATTATTGATTCCATATATTCCTCCTTATACTAAACATACGTTCACTGCCCTCTAAGTGTTTAATAGCTTCATTCTCCCAAGATATTATATTGCCAGTATTTTTAATTGATACCAGTTCATTTGCATACATATTACCAGCAAAATATATTTCTGCATCCGAATCTCCTACATAGTTGCAATATATTGTTTGAGTTGGCAATGTATTAATTGCAATATTGGCATTATGTGTAGATAAAACTACCGTTTTTCCTATATCTCTTAAATACTTTAGTTTAGGAATTATATATTCTGATATATATTTATTCCCAAGTCCTCGTTCTATTTCATCAAACAAGTAGCAATCAAAAGCCAGATTTTCAATCAATCCACTAATTGATAGAATTGATTTTTCACCTTCAGAGGGTTCATACATGGTATCGTCTTCTCTAATAACCATGCAAGACTTCTTTACACAATCACCAAAATATTCCGCACTGCACTTTTGTAACTCATCAATCGAAAATAATTTATTCATTTTCAATAAATCTTTAACAGAAAAATTTGCTATTTTTTCTATTAAACCTCGATTAACAGAAATCTTATTTCTATCAAATGGAGAACCTTTAACATATTTTTCATTTTTATCCATTACTTTCACTTCCACTTTGGAATAAATTCGCCCCTTATCTGGTAATTCTCCAATTTTAATTTTTTTTGATGATTTAATATTCTCTAAACACTCATTAATATTTTTGATTTTTTCAAAAATAGCTCGTCTCTCAGAAACCATTTTTGAAAGTCCAATATTATTTGGTTTAGATTTTTTCCCTGTTTTTTTATCTATTATTTCTTTAATATTTTCAATGATTATACCTGTTTTAGAAACGGAAAATATTGCTTTAGATTTCTCTATTGTATCTTCATAAATTTCTTGTTTAAGTCTATATAACTCATTGGATAAATTTTCTTTATGCTCGTTTTCATCATTTCTATACTCTGTATTTAAATTATTGACTTTATTAATATAATTAATATATTCCTTATATTTTATTGCAACATCTTGAATGGTTTGAGATATATTTTTGTTATACAAGCATTCTGTTTTTCTTATTTTCTTTGCATTTTTTGATACATTTTGATTTTCATAGTACTTCAAATATTTACCAATAAAATCGGCGTAAGTACTCTCTTTATAATTTAATACCGAGTCTAAATCATTAATTATACGATCTTTTAAAACGCTATCTATTTCAACTTCATCTTCATTATTTTTCAATATTTCATCATAGACTTTTTGATAATCTTTTCCTTCGTGAATAAAAATCTTTTTCCCACTTTCACTTAATTTGGGAAAAATATAATTTTTCATCAATACCGTCTTTCCTGAACCCTTGCCACCAAAAATCACATTAACATCCTGATATATATCTAACTTATCGTTATAATCCAAATCTATTTCCATCTTTTCGCAACTATTCAATACAGATTTTATAAACACATTAGGTGACGATGCTAACTCATAAAATTTACCGAAACTATCAATTGTAAATTTCATTTCTGGCAACCTTTTTGCATCTTCCGAATATTTTGCCCAATCTTTTACATCACTTCCTATTAAAGATATTTCATTATGAGCATTAATTATACCCATGGTCTTTAGTTTGGGCTCTAGAATAACTGTGTATCCAGTTAAATCTTCTTTCAAAAGATTTTTTTCTTCAATACTTATTGATCTATCTTTATCTTTATCTAAAAAGTGAGGAATAATTAATATTTTATCTGTATTAAATTTTTTAATATTGAGTATTAAGTCATTATATTCCAGTTTATAATCATCATAATTTCTATTGTCATCTTTAGAAAAAATATCTTTAAAATCAATTGCACACTCTGGACTGCACACTAAAATAATATGCCTTATTTTGTTTTCATCAAATCTAACATCTAACTCTATACCAGGAAAAATAATAAAATTTATTGGCTTACTTGAAATCGCATTATATTCATTGATATCAAATTTATTATGATTCGTAATCGCACACAATCCAACGTTATTTTCTTGAATTTTTTCTATGAATTTTTCTGCATCTATTACTCTTGACGCTCCATCACCTTTTTTACATTTTTGTGTATGTAAATGCAAATCTATTTTTTTCATTTTCGCTCTTCTCACCACCTGTGTAATTCAAATGTTAATTTTTTAAGGTTCGTATTTTTAAACCTTGCTCCCTCTTTTATTACTTCATCTTGATAACCTATAATTTCTATTAACATTCCTTAATACTAGTATTTTACTTTATTTTCAATTATTTTTAAAAACTAATAGTCTCTTTGCATATATAGTACTAGATTGTATTTCAATACATAAAAATTTAAATCATATTTACCAAAGTATTTGCTTACAAACATACTATGATCTATTGAATGCATTGATTTTCATTTCTCTTTGGTTATTTCACTTTCCCTATCTATGAGAGTTGTTTCAAGTGATATTGAAGATTTCCTATAAGAAGTACATACTTCAATTTATATAATACCTAAATACACCATTCAAATGCATATGGCTTATACACAATATGTTAGCTTATAACGATAATTTATTATATCCAAGGCCTTACCATCTTTTGCTAATTTTGTATCGTATAATTTCCAAAGTATATTCGTCGTATGTAAATCTAATCTTTCTAAATAGTTCTTGTATAATTTAAAGTATCGAAAACCACAGCTTGTATGCTATGGTTTTTGTATTCGCTCATAAAACTGCTATGAGTTATCGTTTAATTTGTTCTTTTTAAAACCTTATCCATTTTATAACCGCTTCTCATTTCAAAAGGCTACAAATTTTATTTTAAGCCATCTTCTAATAAAAAACTATATTTATTCCCACTCAATAATTACCATATCATATTTGTTTCTTTTATTCTATAACAGTATCTTTTTAGTTTCTATTTTTAATATGCGCAACCCGGCTTCCTTGCCGTAGTTTTGTAAGCTTCGTTAAGCACTAATCCAATACCCATTTGATGGAATCTTTTATGCCAATTACAAAAATATCTGTACAATCCTTGCCGGTTGCATTTATACAACAAAACCAACCGACTCATCATTCATATAACAAGCGAGAAAAGGCTTTTCCTGCGAATCACGAATATACTCTTCTGTGCTTTATGGTATTCCAAACCATTCTGAAAGGTCATATAATATTTCTTTTGATGCACATTCTTTTTCCAGTTTATCTTCAACTTCTTTTATTTTTATATCAATTTACTCTTCCACAACTTCTATACTTTTAAATGTATACCTTTGTTTCTTAAATTTTCTATGCAATCAGCTAGATATTCGATATTGTGCTCTTTGTAAATTGGACTGCCTATAATTTCCTCTTTAAGATTATTGTACTTTTCTGCCGTCCTTCCTCTATAATTTTTATCTTTCCATTCCACAGAAACATTATATCCCCTTTTTTCCATCTCCTCCATAACCAATACATGGTAAATAAAAAGATGATATGGGGAATATGTAAACACATAGTCTACAGTTTTATGTTTCTTTTTCCATCCATTGCCCCTCAGAGCACAACATTCCCTATGTTGCCCAAGAAGCTGACTTTTGGGCAATAAGTGGATAAGTTTTTCATGCCATAGTCTCATAATTGTTCTACTGTTAACAAAGTTGATTTTTCTAAATATTCACTAGGGTATTTCTTTAGTAAGGTGTTAATGCATTCAATTACAACATCTTGATTATTTTTCCCTTCCATATATCCATTTAATATATCAAATAATGCCTGTTTTTCAATTGTACTAGCGTCTTTTTTGAAATATCCCCATATGTGAAGAACGGCATTACTAAAATCTTTTTTACTCTCCTTCATATCTCTTGCTTCCTGTATTTTTTTATTTATCCATAAAACATCCGGTTCTTTTTCCCTCAAATACGCCCTTATCTCCAAATATGCTTTATGCGATTTGCTTAGTACAAAATATTTATTTTTTGCCCATAACTCTTCACATTCTATTCTTGTATCTTTGTGTCTCATATTGACACCTCTTTAAAAATATTCAAACTAAAATAAATCCCATATAATGTACCACCATTTAAGCATTTATTAATAGCATTTAAATTTTTATTTAGGTCAGGTATAAATGAATATCCCGCATTGCTATATGTTAAAGTGGGCTCCGATACAAAGAATTTTTATTACTACAACCTATTCAAATTTATCAACCGCTGTTTTCACAAAAGCCTCCCAGCAAAATAATGGGAGGCTCTCTAAACAATTTATCTAAATTTAAAACTCTCTTTTAAACCTACTTTTTCTCATTTTTAGTATCAAAACAGTATCACTAAGGAGCTTTTTGCTTCAATAAACCGTTGCAATATTGTATTTTCAACGGTTTTACAGCAAAAATATTTTTACTCTATTCCCACTCTATCGTTGCGGGCGGTTTGCTCGAGATGTCGTAAACTACGCGGTTTATGCCATTTACCTCGTTTATGATGCGGCGAGAGACGTTTTCTAACAGATCGTACGGTAGGCGTGAGAAGCTAGCCGTCATGCCATCGCTCGCATCGACCACACGCACGCAAATAGCGTTTTCATAGGTGCGGTTATCACCCATTACGCCGACAGAATTTACATTTAAAAGTACGCAGAATGCCTGCCAAGTTTTGTTGTACCAGCCAGTGCTCTTTAGCTCGTCGCGCAAGATCACGTCAGCTTTTCGAAGTAGTTCTAGACTTGGTTTATTTACTTCACCCATAATGCGAATAGCAAGGCCCGGTCCTGGGAAAGGATGGCGGAATACTAAATCACGGCTTAGCCCAAGCTCAAGACCTAGCTTTCTAACCTCATCTTTAAAAATTTCTCTTAGTGGCTCTATTAGCTCAAATGTCATCCAATCAGGCAAACCACCAACGTTGTGGTGGCTCTTTATCGTCTTACTTGAGCCAACTACTGAGCTTTCGATGATATCAGTATAAAGGGTGCCTTGAGCTAGAAATTTCACATCACCATGCTTTTTAGCCTCTTGCTCAAAAATTTCTATAAATGTCTCACCTATGATCTTGCGTTTTTTCTCAGGATCAACGACGCCAGCTAAGCGGCCAAGGAAGGTCTCGCTCGCATCTATGCTAACTAGCTCAACACCAAGCTTTGTTCTAAATGTAGCTTCAACTTGCTCTTTTTCGTTTGTTCTAAGAAGTCCGTTATCAACAAAGACAAGAATCAAATTTTTAGGCACAGCAGCTGCTAAAAGCGCCGCGGTTACAGAGCTATCCACGCCACCGCTAACTGCGCAAAGTACCTTGTGGGTGCCCACTGTTTTTCTTATCTCGTCTATCTTGTTTTTAGCGAAGCTTCCCATATTCCATGTGCTCTCGCAACCGCAGATATATTTAGCAAAATTCTTTAAAATTTGCGTGCCATACTCGCTATGTTGCACCTCTGCGTGAAACTGGATCGCATAAAATTTTCGTTTATCATCGCCAAAAGCACAATAAGGCGAATTTTCACTAACAGCGATCACTTCAAAGCCCTCTGGCAAGTCTTTTACATAGTCACTATGACTCATCCATACGATTTGTTTTGAAGGTGTATCTTTAAATAGCTCATGCTCTTTAATAACGTTAAGCTCGGCCTTGCCGTACTCTTTTTGATCAGCCGCTAAAACCTCCGCTCCATGCGTGTGAGCAAGTAGCTGCATGCCGTAGCAAACGCCAAGTATAGGGATGTTTAACTCAAAGACGCCATTATCGCAAAAATAAGCATCTTTAGCATAAACACTAGCTGGGCCACCACTTAAAATGATACCTTTTGGCTCTTTCGCTTTTATCTCACTAAGCTTTGCATTAAATGGCAAAATTTCAGTGTAGACGCCCTCTTCTCTTAGCCTTCTAGCTATTAGCTGAGTGTATTGCGAACCAAAATCCAAAACTATAATCGTATTGTTCATTTATAACCTTTTAAAAATAGATATGAAAAATTTCAAACTGCACATACCAAACAATGATTGATACGATATATCCTAGAACCACCATCCAAGCGTATTTCATATGTGCGCCAAAGGTATAAATTCCTTTTAATTTACCCATTACCCCGACACCAGCTGCTGAACCAAAGCTGATCATCGAACCGCCAATACCAGCAGTTAGTGTCACTAATAGCCACTGACTCATTGCCTCACCTGCATCAGCTCCCATTGCCGGATTTGCTTTTAAAACAGCTGACATAACAGGGACGTTATCAACGATCGCTGAAAGGAATCCAACACCAATATTTACAGCAGTTGAGCCAAATTTATCATAAAGTGATACAGCGTAATTTAAAAATCCAGCAAAATGAAGAGCGCCAACTGCAGCTAAAATTCCAAAGAAGAAAAATAGTGTGTTGTTTTCGATCTTTGACATATAGTGAAATACATGCATTGGCTCTTCATTTTTGTGAGCTTTTTTGAAATAATATGTATAAAGGCTAAGTAGCGAGAAGCCAAACATCATGCCCCACATCGCTGGTAAGTGAAACAACTGGTGCATCATAACTGCGCAAAAGATAGTAAATGCACCTATAAAGATAACCGCTTTGCCACCTTTTTTCATAACCACTTTTGGCTCGTTTGCTACATCAAAATGCGGTGCAGTACTTGGCACCACGCGAGAAAGTAAAAATGCCGTTACAAACCAGCCAGTGATAGATGCTGGGAAAAGTGCGAAAAAGTCGACAAATGGTGCTTTTCCAGCAGCCCAAGCCATAAGCGTAGTGATATCGCCAAATGGGCTCCATGCTCCACCTGCATTTGCTGCAACGACGATATTTATCGCGCCAGCTACTAGGAAATTTGTATTATTTCTATCTATCGTTAGAAGAACGGTTGAAAGAATAAGTGCTGTTGTTAGGTTATCAGCTACTGGGCTTATGAAAAATGCCAAAATACCAGTTAGCCAAAATAGCTTTCTATAAGTATAGCCTTTTGATACGAGATTATATTTAAGCGCATTAAATACGTCTCTTTCTATAAGTGCTTCTATAAAAGTCATCGCCACCATCAAGAAAAATACGATCTGAGCGATCTCTAAAATCAGGTGATTTACCTCATGTTCAAGCGAATGCACATCCATGCCATTTATAAGCATATAAACGCCAATAAGTAGGAACATAAACGTACCGATAAAAATAGCAGGTTTTGCTTTGTCGATATGGAAATTTTCTTCTGCTGCTATGAAAAAATATCCAACAACAAAAATTATAAGCGATAAAATTCCTGCCCATGTAGTAGTTAAGTCAATAGCTGCGGTTTCTCCATCAGCACCAAAAGCCATCGCGAAAAACAAGCCTAGAAGTCCAAAAAACCTCATTATACTCTCCTTGTAGAATAAAAAATCTTGGTATATTACTTAAATGAGCCTAAAAATTAGGTTAGTTAAAATTATTAAGCTTACATTACATTTTTATTTAAATACAAAAATTTACTAGATTTTATTTATCTTGTCAGTTTTCTTTTCTTTTACGGGAGCGTCTCCGTAAAATGGATCATCCTTGTAGCCACAGCCACTAAATGCAAAAAGAGTAAAAATTAAAATAAAAGATGATAAGATAAGCCCATGAAAAACGCTAAATTTTTGATAAATACTATTCATGAAAATCCTTTGTATAAAGAAAAATTAAGCATGGCAAATGAGTGCCAACAGCTTTTAGAGCTTATGGGGAAAGCAAAACGATTTTATATAGCTTTTTGCTACGTTAGAGAAGGTGTTTTGACCTTTGTTCTTACTCATCCCACTGGGCTTTTAGAGCTTAGGCGTGATAGTAGTATAAATGATATAAAAAGGTTATTAAAAACCTTTTGCAATTTTAATAAAAATAGCGTTTTTAACAGCATTCTTACTCCAAAACCTATTAACGAAATCAACTATACAAAGAACAAAAAAGAAGAAAATATAAGATTTGTCGTGAGCAAATTTTTAAAATTTTTTAATCAAAAAGAGCAAAGTACCATCTTTTATGCGCCAGCTAGTAAAGGCGAGTTTAAAAATTTAGCAAAAGACGAGCAAATACACCAAAAATTTGAAGAGCTAAGAGAAATTTTGCTCAATAAAAATGAGCAGGCAAGATGCTAATAGACGAGATAAGAACGCTTCCAAACGAGCCTGGCGTATACCAGTATTTTGACGCGCAAAATAGACTCTTATACGTTGGCAAGGCCAAAATTTTAAAAAATAGGGTCAAAAGCTACTTTAAATTTACCCCAAGTCTAGCTCCGGCTGAAAAACTAAGCCCAAGAATTTCTAAGATGATAAGCGAAGCTGTGCATCTTGAATACATCGTCACGCCAAGCGAAGCAGACGCACTCATACTTGAAAATTCTTTCATCAAGCAACTAAAACCAAAATACAACATCTTGCTTCGTGACGACAAGACCTACCCTTACATTTTTATAAATTTAAATGATGATTTTCCAAGATTTGAGATCACTAGAAAGGTGGTAAAAGGCTCAAATATCCGCTATTTTGGGCCATATTTTAGTGGAGCTAGCGAGCTACTTGAAGCGCTTTATCTAAATTTCAACCTAGTTCAGAAAAAGTCCTGCATCAAAGGCAAAAAAGCCTGCCTTTTTTATCAGCTAAAACGCTGCTATGCCCCGTGTGAAGGCAAAATTTCAAAAGAAAACTACGCTAAAATCGTAAATGAAGCTATCGCGGCCTTACAAAATCCAAATTTGCTTATCACTCGCCTTGAAGAGCTCATGCTAAACTACGCCAAGGCTGAAGACTACGAGCAAGCAGCCGCGACTAGAGATAAGATACAAACACTTAAAAACATGCAAACAAAGGTTGAAGTTGATCTTGCTAAACTTGAGGACTTTGAGGCCTACTCGGTCGCTTGCGTGCACGATATGATCTGTGCGGTAAGATTTAGCGTGCAAAGTGGCAAGATAACTGGCGTGAAAACTGACATCACGCAGGCCAAAAACGCTCAAAAAGATGAGATAAACGAGGCTTATAAGCAGGCCATTTTAAAAAGCTTCATAGCTGGTCAGCCGATAATTAGCACCAAAATTTATGTGTATGAGAGCTTTGAAGATAGTGAGCTGGTGGAGGAAATTTTAAACGAGAGATTTGGACGTAAATTTAGCATCACATACCCAAAAATAGGCGATAAACGTAAAATTTGTGAGATCGCTACAAAAAACGCCGAAGTTAGCATCGAAAAATATCTAAAAACGCATGATAACGAGCTACTAAACGAGATAAAAGAGTACTTTGACCTAGCTCACACGCCTTACGTGGTTGAAGCCTACGATAACTCGCACCTTTTTGGTGAGGCAAGTGTGGGGGCGATGGTGCGCTATGAGCATGGCGAGTGGGCGAAGCAAAACTACCGCCATATGCACCTAAGCTCTAAAAACGACTACGATCAGATGAAAGAGAGCCTGACTGCTAGAGCGCTTAGATTTGACAAGCTTAGTCCGCCTGATCTTTGGGTTATTGACGGTGGTGAAGTGCTTTTAAACTTAGCCTGTGAAATTTTAGCAAGCAGTGGCGCAAACGTCGATGTGATAGCCATTTCAAAAGAGAAGATCGATGCCAAAGCTCACCGCGCAAAAGGCGAGGCAAAGGATAAAATTTATACAAAAAATGGTAGCTTTAGCCTAAGCACGAGCGATAAAAAGCTTCAGTTTTTCCAAAAAATGCGTGATGAAAGCCATAGATTTGTCATCAGCTTTCACAGAAAAACAAGACAGAAAAACGATATGCAAAGATCAATTCTAAAGCAAGCTGGCGTATCTGAGGGAAGTATCGCGAAATTAATCAGCTTTTACGGAAGTTTTGATAAAATCAACGAAGCGAATTTAGACGAAGTGGCAAAAATAACAAATAAAAGCGTAGCAGAAAAGCTTGCAGTACTCAAAGAAGGAAATTTGAAGTGATAATATATGATGAAAATTTAAAAATATCTGCGATAACGCAAGATTCACTTGAGCTATTGGGTTTTGATAGTTTGGATGACTTTTTGTTGCGATACAAAGATATAAGTGAGCTAGTCATAACAAGCCAAGAAAGTCCAAACTACAGCTTCTTGGAATTTTTACAAAATACGAAAGATAATAGTGCTAGAGTAAATTTAAAAAGAAAAGATGGTGGTGCTATCTTACTAGAAGCGAGATTGCAAAATGCTATTTTAAAAAATGGTGAGAAATTTTTTATCGTGCTTTTAGAGAAGCAAGACATAATAAACAACCAAAACCTAATAGCAGCAGTAAAAGTAAAACCTACATTAAGACTGCCTGTTTTTAAACTAAACGCATGGTATCTTTTTGACACGCAGACACAGTCACTTATAGATGATTCCTGGTTTGAAACATCACTTAAAATACTAAATTTAAGTAAAAAAGATTTTGCATCCTATTTAAATATATTTTTGCGTAACGCAAGAGAAATTCTTATCCAAATCCAATCAGCCATAATCGCAAAAGACGAGATAATGCTCAAAAAATACGTAGATGAGATAAGGGAAGCTGCATTAAATTTAAAGCTTAATAACCTTGTAAATGAGCTTAACGCTTTTTTAGATAACAATCAAAATGGAAAAATGAAAGAGATGTCTCTTTTTACCAAAAGACTAATTGAGATAGAAAATATCGTCAAAAAACATAGCAAAAAGAGTATCCATGAAAAATAATAAATTTTATATATTGTTAGCGCCAATAATAATTTCAGCGATCTTTTGCGCATATAGCGGAAATGAAAGCTATAAAAAATTTACAGATCTAAAAGATCTAAATGAAAAACTATATAAACAATCCTTAGTATTTCAAACTATAAAATCCGTAATACAAGAGCACGATACGCTAATAGGCAAAAGCCAAGAAAATATAAAAAAGTTGCGAGATAGCACCTTAAAAAATACACAAAAATTTATAAATTATATAAGAAAAGACGATCGCATCGAGATACGAAATGTAAATAAATTAAAAGAATTGCTAGCAAATCTAAACCAAAATGATAAATTTGATGAACTATTTTACGAATTTTTCCAAAATATAAATGGAGAAATAGATAGCGATTTTAAACAGGACTTAGACCGAGACTTTCCGCTTATAATAAAAGCTTATGTCGCAACTTTAAGTAAAATTTACAATCAACTCTCTTTAGCAAACAACACTAAATACTACGTAAAAAATATCTTTATAAATGGCCCTTTATTTTCAATAAACAATGATGTAAGAGAAAATATATATTCCGTAAGAGACAACACACCAAATCTTGATATGCTTCCAAAAAGTGAGCTAAAAGAGAATATTTACAAAGACTTTAACCAGTTTGAAGCCAACTATCAAGCTAGAAAAATAAGAGAAGCTAAAGCCAAGATCGCATTTTCTGAAAAGCTAAATATCGAAGATATCATCTTAATAAAACAGTATGAAGATGATAAATTTATACTTTTATTAGATAGTGCCATAAACATAAAAAATGAGCTGTTAGAACTTACCGAGAGCGAGAAAATAAGCTTTGGCATAAAGACCTTCTTTGAGTTTTTACTTTGTGGCTTGCTCATTTTATCTTTGCTTAGTATTTCTGCTAGGTTAAAATTTTTAAAGGTGCTTATCGATAAATCAAAATACATATCGAGTTATATCCTATCATCAAAAGAGACAAGTGCGGATAATGCGATATCAAGGCTCATAAAAACTTATGAAGATCTAAAAGAAACTTATATAAAAGATAGCAGCTTTTTTCAGATAAAAGATAGATATATTTTATCAGTGAGTAAGAAACTAGAGTCTATTAATAAAGAAATTTTTACATCGACTGCGGCTTTAAAAATAGAAACAAATAATAGCAAAAAGCAAGTATTTATAGACACGATAGAAAAAAATGCGAATATCATGACTTCGCTTTATAACAATGCTAAAAATATCTCAAATGTTAAAAAATATAGCGAATGCAATAAAACCGAGATATTTGATCCTCAAAAAAGCTTTGAAGAAATTTTGCAAGCAAATATCGTCTATTCGCAAAGCAAAAAGATAAATTTTATAAGCTACCTTGATCCAAGCCTTACAAATGAACTAGAAGGAAATCTAAATTCATTAAAAACCGCATTTAACTCTATCTTTTTGGCATCACTATCAATGTCTTTAAGACACCAAAACATTATCATTGCTATCAAAAAAGTTCAAAAAGAGTTTGATAGAAGCGGGCTTTGTTCTGTAAGCTTTAGTATAAAAAATAGTTCAGCTGCCATGAGCGAAAAGCAAATTTCAGATATATTTTTAGATGACGAGAATAGCTTAAATAATGATGAGAGCGAGTTTTATCTAAAAATCGCTCAAATTTATTTAAAAAATTTAGAAAGCAAGCTGGAGATTAACTCGTTTCCAAGTATTGGCAATGAGTTTAAATTTGTAGTCATTTTTAAAACAACATCAAACTATAAAGACTTTGATATAAAATGCGATCATAAACTAGCATTCTTACAAGACGCAAATGTAGCTTACAACGAAGCTTTTGAGCAGACTACAAAAGACCTTGGGCTCAAAGTGGATATACTAACAAGCACTAATCCATCTATTACAAAAAATTATGATGCTATATTTTTAAGAAATACCAATAAGCAAGGTCAAGATATTAAAAATCCGCTCATTTTAAAAGATCCGCTAACTCCATTAAGCATCACAAGGCTACTTTGCTTAGGCGAAGCTGATATTATGAATAAAAATTTAAACGATAAACCAAAAATTTTAATCTGCGATACTAATGAAATTTACATAGATATAACAGCAAGTGGTTTTAGTAAATTTAACTGTGAAGTTGTGGGGGTTTGTAATAAAAAAGATCTAAAACAAGCCATAAAGCAAGGCGATTTTGACCTTATATTTGTTGGCTCGAAATTTTTCGAAGCTGAAAAAAATAGCCTTCAAAAAAATATTGATCTTATAAAAGCAGCCATACAAAATGCAAAAATTCCAATTATACTAATGCTTTCAAATACTTCAAATATAGATGGAGAGAGTGTCAAAGAATACTTCAATGCCTATATAAAAACACCAATAAATAGCGACGAACTGGCTCAAATTTTTAGAAAATTTTTACCAAATTTTGGCGAGATCGCAATAGACGAAAGCTATCTAGCAAAAAGCGAAAATATTATTTTATTTAAGAAATCGCCAATGGAAAATAAAATATTTAGCTCAGCTTTAGGAGAATTTTACAACACACTTGAAACCACAAATAGCTTTGATGAGCTATTAACAAAGATAAAAACCAAAACTTATGGCATCGTTCTTATAGATGAAAACGTAAAAGGCTTCAACTACGAAGAGCTAACAAGAGTTGTTGATAAGATAAGACAAAGCAAAAAGGTTGATACAAGAGTGCTGATATTTGGCGCACAAGAAAGAAGTGAATTTCCTTTTGTAAAAGTGCTAGCTAAAAATATCACAAAAGCAGAGCTTTCAGCTACCGTAAGAGAGCAAATCGATTCTATGGGCACTAGCTATGCTAAAAGCTCTTATGAATTTATAAAGTTTAACGCCTAAAACTCTTTTGCGTTATTTTTAAATACATTTAGCACGCTTGCTCGCTTGTGACAAATTTCAGCGTATTCTCTTTCGCTCTTTGAGTCGTAAACTATACCAGCTCCAGCCCCCACAAATACATCACTAAAGCCATTTTCACCTGGCACAAATATGGCTGATCGAATAAGAATAGCAACCTGAGCATCGCCATTAAAATGTAACAATCCAATGCCGCCGCCATAGATATTTCGCTCAGAAAATTCAAGCTCATTAATTATCTGCATAGCTCTTATTTTTGGGGCTCCGCTTAGTGTGCCAGCTGGGAAAATACTAGCTAAGACGTCAAAAAGATCAAGCCCTTTGGCGCATTTGCCATAGACATCGGTTACGATATGAATTACTTTTTCATATTTTTGGATATGCATCGCATTTTTTACGGATACACTTTTTGGTTCTGAAACCCTGCCAATGTCATTTCTAGCAAGATCGATTAGCATCTTGTGTTCAGCCAGCTCCTTTTCGTCACTTAATAGCTCATTTTCAAGTGCAGCATCAGCATTTGCATCGCTTCCTCTAGGCCTTGTGCCTGCAATTGGTGCCACAAAAATTTGCTCACTTTCCATCTCAAAAACAAGCTCTGGCGAAGAGCCAACCACATCGCCATAAGGTGTAGGAAAATGAAACATATATGGGCTTGGATTTGTAAGTGAGAGCTTTTTATAAAATTCCAAACTACTCATATTCGTTGAAATTTCAAGCAATTCACCAAGCACCACCTGAAAGACATCGCCGCTTCTTATATACTCTTTTGCTAATTCAACCATATCCTCAAAGTGTTTCTTTTCTTTACCAAGATCAGTTTTTATACTAAATTTACTCTGCTCTTTGCTTTTACATTCAACTTTCGCATCAAGCAAAAAGTCATAATATTTATTCTTATCTCCATAGAATGTATAAATTTTACTCATCTTGTCAAAGTGCAGATATGCTTTAGCGTCAGCGTAGATAAATTTTGGAAATTCATACTTTTTAGCCTTCTCTTTGCCGATATACTCAAAGTATCTCACGCCGTCATATGCAAAGACGCCAAAAAGTCCAGCAAAAGGTGCGAGTGATCTGTTACGGTTAGTATCAAAGTAGCTTCTAAGTCCGTAAAAGTCCATATCTTTTTCGTCGATATATTCGCAGTCTATGCCGATTATCGTTTGCGTCTTGTCTTCAGCTAGGTAGCTATTTTTAAATTTCTCTCTGATCGCTTCATAATAAAAAAGTGGTTGTTCTAAGAGCATATTTTTCCTTTTAAATTTTTATTGATTATAAAAAATTTTCGCTTTTTGTAAAGTTATGTTAGATATCAAAGTTATAAAAAGGCATAGAAAAGTGCGATTAATTCGTAGTTAGAATGAGTTTTGGTCAAAATCAAAGTGGCGAAAATTTCTTTACATCACTTTACAAAAGCTTTACATCTTTTTACAAACTCTTTTAAAAGCCGTTTAAATGGGCTTTAAATCAAGATTTTTTCATATGTGACACTACCCTACCCATTATGTGACAACATTCTAAATCTTGTTTTTGTATGACAATGGGCTCATATTTTTTATTGTCCGAAAAAAGCGTTATAGCCTTTGTTGTTGGATTTTTCTCAATACGTTTTACATATAAGTCACCATCGTAGTTTATGATATATATACAACCACTTATAATGCCATTTTCGTTTTGCATAGGATTTATAAAAAGGAGCTCTCCACTAGTTATAGTAGGTTCCATACTATCTCCACGAGCATTTATTATATGTATGCCTTTTATGCTCCCACTTATACGTAAAAACATACGCAAAAAATCTTCATCAAAGTCCATGATCACCGGTGCCTCATCGTAGTTTATCATCCCACCACCAGCACTAGCATACGTATCCTCAAAATATGGTATAGATATAGTTTTTATATCTTTTTGTGAGTTTTTAAGTTTTGTGGGACTTATGGACAAATTTTTAGACTTACGAACTAAATTTTTATTACTTATGGACAAATTTTCATTTTCACTTATGGACAAATTTTCATTGGCTAATTCTGAAACACTAATACGAAAAGCATTGGCTAATTTTTTTAAATTTTCATTCGTAGGATTTTTGTTACCTGTCTTTCCTTCATATAATTGGATAGTAGATTTTCCAATACCTGATTTATTAGCTAAATCCTCTTGCGTCCAACCATTTTCTGAACGTAAAAATTTAATTTTTTGTGCTAGATCCATAAAAAGTCCTTGACAACACCTAATATATTAGGCTATAATTCAAAATGTATTTGGAAAAATATTACTTTAAAAAAAGTAAAAAGTTTCTAAAAGGTTCTTTTAAAATTTTATTGTTGAGATGAACATAGGAGCAAAAATGGATGAATTGATGCTTTTTATGGCTTTTATGCTATTTGGCTGGATATTTTTGTTTGATGAATAGCTCCTTGCTTTGCAGAGCAAGGAGCTGTAAGAATGAGTGGCTACTTGTTGTCCTTCTTATCAACAGTAGCATTTGTTTCGCTGCTTGGTTTTGGTTTTTTGCTTGCAGTAATAGAAATGCTGCCACTTTTTCTAATTTCAACACTCTCGTTAAAGTTTTCTTTGTTGACTTTTACTTGATTGTTGGTGCTTAGAAACATCTTAGTTGTGTCGTTGCCATCAGATTCTACTGGTGGTTTATCATCAGCCATAGTTTTTACCTCCTTTCTATAATTTGTATCAAAATAGTTATATGATATATGAGCTGTAGTAAAGGCAAAAAATAAAAAGGATAAAAATAGAAAAGCAGCTCCACGTCTAATAAGGGAGGCTCTAAAAATAACTATTTCAGAGTTAAAGTCAAAGGCTTCTTTTGTGCCTTTTATACAATTTATAAGCCCTTGAGCATAGCTCCATTTATCATTTTTGATATTGGCAATAGTTTTTGGCTCAAAGTATATAAACTGTTTTTCCTTATTGTGATATAGAGCAAAAAGCAAAATACCCATTGATATAACACAAGGTAAGAGAGTTATAAATAGTTCAAATAGAACAAAGGATGTTATCAGTTTTTCCTTGACAAAGAAAAAACATATACCAAGAATGAAAGTATCAAGCCATAGATATGTTTTTATGAGATTTTTTTGAGTTGGGATGACACTTGTAAGTATAATGTCATAATCTTTTCTAATAGAGTCGTAGCTTAATTTTAGGTTACTTTCATAGTTTTTTACTATAAAGCTATCATCTTTTCTCTTTCTTAGCGTGTCTTTATACATCTTTGCACCTTTTAACTCATCTTAATAATGAAATTATATAAAAAATTAAAATAAAGGAGTGAAAAATGAGAGCATATAGGGTCAAGCAAGTGACAAGAGAGGTAAAACAGAAGCTAAAGCACGACCTCAAGGACTATTGTGAGATGAGAGGACTTAGTCTTAGTAGCCTTTATAAAGGTTTTGTGAGCCAAAAGGCTAAAAAAATACTAGAGAAAGATGGAATAAAGGTAGCCTAAATGTGGGTAAATTCAAGGGTTGCAGCTGAAATTTTAGCTATAAAATATGATGCTTTGGTAAAAGCAGTAAAAAGAGCTGAAAAATCAGGAAAAAAATTTTGCTCTATAAAGCCTAATATATTAGGTTTTATGTATATAGACGGCATTGGTCGTGGTGGCAAAACCCTTCGAATAGATATAGACGAGAGAATTTATCCAGAGATCGTGGAGAGGATCAGTAAAACAAGAGAAGGAGAGAGCTATGATGTGCCTTACAATGCAGCAAGCGGAGAGAAGTCAGGCAAAGGGGCTAGCGCTAATGATGAGAGATGTATCAGCACAGGACGTGCCAGAGCAGATGAGCTGGGCGGAAGAGATGGAGCTAATGCAAAGGACGATAGAAGAGCAAGCAATGGAGCAAAAGAGGCAGGAGAGAGCGAAGATGCAAGAGATAAAAGCAAAGAGAGCGCTGGAAGAATTTGTGATGAAGATGCAAGAGATGGGCTTTGTGACAAGAGTAACAAAACACGGAATATATGGATACAAGAGGAGGTAAAAAGAGATGAACAATGTGGCAATGATAGTAATGGCTATGTACTTGCTATATCTTGTAGTAATGATAAGCTAGAGAATATAGATAATGGCAATGGCTGCGCTGCTACTGGCACCATGTATGGTAGCAGCGCTAATAATAGCGGCAACTCTTTTGCAAATTTGCCGCTAATAGCAACTTGTAGTGAGGGAAAAAGAGCTGATGCACTATGTAAGCGTGCAATAGTTTTGGAGTGGGATAAGGCAAAAGGGAAGATAGATGAGAGTAGTTTTATAGAGTATTTAAATACAAGCAATAAATACCCTATAAAAGTAAGCTCAAATAAGCTCTATGACTGGCAAAGAAAATTTAAAAGGGGTGGTCTAGATGCACTTGTGGATAGCAGGAGTAATAATAAGAGCTTAAAACTAGAAGAGCTTGGGCTTAGTGACAAGTGCGACGAGCTAATAAAATCAAATGTAGGCAAAGGTAGGATAAATATAACAAACATCCATAAGATGCTTAACTACTACTATGCAACTTCGCAGATCGACGATAAGCTTAGCTTTGATGAGTTTTTAGCCAAAAAAGATGAGTGTGTGAGCTATGAGGTGGTAAATAGGTATGTAAATAACTACCTAAAGAAAAACAAACTTCTTAAAAATCTCATACTTTACGGCGAAGATGGTGTTATAGGCAGACAAATGCCAGCACTTGGAGTGAGCAACTGGGCAGTAAGAACGATAAATGAAGTCGTTGAAATAGATGCTAGCCCACTTGACATGATATGTAATGCCAGTGATATATGCAAAAGCATAGGATATGAGACTGTAAATAATATCTTTTCAAGTAAAGAGGAGTTTGAGAGCTACGTAAGGCAGTGGCAAAAACGCTATACGATCATAGCACTAATCGATACCTACTCAGGGGTGGCAAGCTTTCATATAAGCGATAGCGAAAATAGCCTAGCAATAGCAAGAGCTGTGGCTAAATACATAATAAGATATGGCAAACCAAAAATGATAAAAGGCGACAATGGCAAGGCCTTTAAGAGTGAATATATGAGCTCGGTTCTTGGTTCGCTTGAGATACGCTATGAGGCTGTTAGAGCATATAGTGGCTGGTTAAAACCTTATGTAGAGAGAAATTTTAGAGCGCTTCAACATAGCTTTAGTGAAAATTTAGCTGGATATATCGGACATAACATAACTGAAAGACAAGCGATAGAGTTTTTCTACTCCAAAAAAGAGAGACGCCTTAAAAAGGGCGTAAAAACTAATATAGCAAAGCTAAAAGAGCTAAGCGAAGTACAAAACCTTATGGATCTTTACACTGAGAATTTCTTAAACGCACGCTACCTAGAGCGCCTTGGTAAAACATGTAACGAAGCATACAACGAAAAGATAAACGATGCTGTGGCTATGGACGCAATAAGTCTTAGTGCGAGACTTAGCAAAAAAGAGCTAAAGCACGTGAATAAAAAGGGTGTTAGCGTGGGTGGCATGAATTTTTATAACGTGCAGATGTTTAGATATGAGCGAGTTACCATCCGAGAAAACATAGACAACATAAATGAGTGTTTTGTTTGGGATGAGGATGATAAGAACTTCATAGGCGTAGCAAATGTTCTTGATATGGATGAGGGCGTAAGTGTTGAGGAAGCAAAAGCAGCTAGAAAGCTCTTTAGCAAACGCTTGCGTGATATAAAAGATGATGCTAGCGCGGCAAGAGATAAGAGCCAAGAAGAGTTTAAACAAATGGTCATGGGTCTTGAAGCCAAAAAAGCGCTAAAGCCTGAGTTAAAGGGCGTAAATAATGAGAGCAAAGAGATCGAAGCAGCTCAAAAAAGCAGCCGATCACTGACTAAAAATAGAGCTTTTGATGATGAGTTTTTGGCTGTGGCTGGTAGTGATGTAAAAAAAGAGAAAAAGATAAAAAGTTGGCAAGAAATAGTCAATGAAACTAACTAAAAGGAGTAGTAATGAGTGAAAATATCAAAAAGCTAGAAGAATTTTTATCTAGTAACAACATAACTGGATCAGCACTTGCACGTGCAATAGGAGTGAGTCCATCGCTAATAAGCCAACTTCGTGCCGGAAGTTATAAGGGCGATAACGATGCAATAAACGCAAAAATCAATGCTTACATCAATAATTTTAACAAAAAAGCTAAGAATTTTCACGCAAACGCAAAAGAGAATGAGTTTTACGTAACTAGCGATGTAAAGATGGCAAATTTCATCATAAGTGAGGCGATAGCTGAAAAAGAGATAGGGCTAATATATGGCTTTGCTGGAAGTGGCAAGACAACAGCCCTAAAAGAGTTTGCTAGGACTAATCCAAATGTGGTTTTGATAGAGGCAACTTGTCACACGAGCGCTAAGGTTTTGCTTGAAGATCTATGCGAGGCTTTAAAAATAGATGCTACTGGTGGGCTAAATACAAAGCTAAAGGCGGTAGCTAGGTTTTTAAAGAGTAGCGATAAGGTGATAATGGTAGATGAGGCGGAGCATCTACCGCTAAAGGCGCTTGAAGATCTAAGAAGAATTTATGACTTCTCACGCACCCCGCTGATACTTTGTGGCACAGAGATACTGCTAAAAAATCTAATGGGTAAAAACAAGGAACTAAGGCAGCTTTTTAGCAGAATTTGTGGCAAATGGTGCATGCAAGGACTTAGCAAAGATGAGAGTGAAAAGATCTATACAAAAGAGATATTTCCCTACTGCAAAGGTAACTTTAGAAGCAGTGCAAAGCTATATAAAAAGGCTTTGAGGCTAGCTGAGCTAAATGGATGCCTTGTTGATGAGAGTGTCGTTGCTAGGGCGCTTGATATGGTTATCTTGGGATAGAAAAATGACACTAAAAGAGATAGCTTTGGTGCTAAATCTAAGCGTAGAGCAAGTGCGTAGGATAGAAAAAGGCGCACTTTTAAAGCTATCTCACCCAAGAAATTTCAAAAAATGGCAAGAGATAAGAGAGCTTATGGCTTTGCTTGAAGAACATAGGGCAAAAAGCGATAGCGATGAGATATATCAAGGCATAAAAGCATAAGGAGAGAGCCATGATAAAGGGAATGTTTGCATCTTACTCAAAGAAATTTTACGAAGTAAGAGGCTTATATATCTATGTAAAAGATAGTGATTTTGTAGTTGATACTTTAAGTATTTGATTTTACAAAGCCCTTAACAGAGGGCTTTTTTAAGTCAAAATTTTACAAAGGAGATAGATGAAAGAGACAATGAGACTTGTATATGTTGCTAGCCCTTATGCTGCCTTTAAAAGCGGTAAGGTAAATGCTGACTTTATGGCTTGCATGGTAGCTAAAGAAGAGTGCAGAAAGGTAAAAGAAGCTGGATATATACCGCTTAGCCCTGTGCTTGCATTTAGCGGTGTGTTTAGCGAGGAGCAAAGAGACGAGGTGCTAAAGGCTGGACTTGAAATGCTTAGCCATTGCTCTTATGTATATTTTTCAAAGCATCCAGCTAGTGAGTTTTCAAAAGGTATGGATATAGAAAGAGAATATGCAAGAGAGCTTGGCATAAGTGAGTTAGAAATTTAAAGGAGAAGAGTATGCAAATAAGTAGTTTTAGCGACGTAGACGTCGCTTTAAAAAGACTATGCGAAGTAAGCGTAGGTATAGAAAAAATTAACGGTGAAGTAACGCTTGAGTGCAACCGTATAAAAGAAGCTAGAAAGAGCGAAGTTGAAAGACTTGAGAGCGAAAAGAGCTACATCGAGCAGCAAATCACACTATTTTGTGAGGACAACAAGGCTGAATTTGCCGAAAAACGCTCTAAGGAATTTACCTTTGGCGAGATTGGCTACCGCATAAGTAAGAGTGTAAGCTTGCCACGAGTAAAAGCAAAGCTTGAAGCGTTAGTTAGCTCAATAAAAGCGTTTGGGTTAGCCAAAGAGTGCATAAGCTATACGGAGACACCAAACAAAGAGGCTTTAGCAGAGTTAAAAGATGAGGATCTAGTAAAACTTGGTCTTAAGAGAGTAGTAAAAGATAATTTTAGGATAGTGCCTAAGATAGAGAGCCTGGAGATAGGAAAATGATAGAGCCAAAATACAGAATAAAAGACAAAGCCGATTTTGAGAGAATTTTTAAAAAAATCGCCGAGCTTGATAATGAGGAGCTTAACGACAGCTTCATCGCGGAAGGCAACCACGACATAACCTACGGCAGCATAAAAGCTACTTGCGAGCTAATCGGATATGATTTGTTTCTTTTGCCGCAAGAGATAGTGGACGATCTTGATAGGGGCAAATATTCGCATATCGATACTTTTTACATCGATATCGTCAATTTAACCATGCTGGACCAAAATTTTAAGGGCAATCACTCTTTGTTCGGCGGGGCCATCCCCGATGAACTGGACATAGATGACGACGGCACGCTTAGATTGTGGTTCGATTAAAATTTAAAGGGCTTTAAGCCCTTTAAAGAGCGTTTTTAAACCACTTTAACGCTCTTTAAAAGGTTTAAAAACAAAGGAACTATTTTGACTTTTGAAGAAGCGGTAGCTAATTTTCACGCAGCTAACAAAGAGGCACAGATAAAAGAATTTAAGTGCTTGCGTCCTAGAGATGAAGTGATAGCAGAGTTTAACGAAAAGCTCGATGCGTATTGGCTTAGCATGCTTGAGCCAGAGCTAAAAGAGAAATTTGCAGGCAAAGAGCTACTAGCTTTGCAAATTTTAAAAGGCTTTGGACTAAATGAAAGAGCATAAAATTTAAAGGGGCGTTAATGGAGCTTTTAAAAGAGATGAGTGAATATGCATTAAAAGATAGCTGCCTAAAATACTCACTAAAAGGGGCAAGCATAGAGTATCAAACATTGATCTTTTACTTTGCTTCACCAAATGATCAGGCGTATTTTAACAACAATTTAGAGCCTATAAAGGCAAATTTACGTGAGTTTTGGAAGATCCACGCCAAAGAGATAAAGCAAAATGGAATTTACTTCACCGACGTAATCGCAAAGCTGGCACAAAAAGAGCCTAAAAAGCAGATGGATAAAGATCTAGCCAACCTCTTTGATCAATTAAGAGAAGCAATAAGGGCAAGAGATGAGCTTTAAGCAAAGAGAACACCTAAGAATTTTAGCCATTAAAAGACATGAAAATGCACTTTTTAGGCTGAAAAATGCACTTGGTTACGATGAGGATTTTTATAAATTTAAAAATGGCAGACTAAATGTAGCTAAGCTTGCAAGATGTGCTGGAGTGAGCGAAAAATTTGCAAGACGTGAGCTTGATATAAGGGGGCTAATATGAACCAAAGTGAGTATAGAAAGAGACTTTTAACACTCATCCACATAAACCCACTTTACAAGCAGATCGTAGAAAATGGAGCTTGGCAAGAATGGCTAATGCTTCGCTTTGGTGTAGAGAGCAGCAAGGAGCTTAGCATAAGCGAGCTAAATTTGGCCCTTGATATATTGCAAGAGAGAGTAGATGATAGGCTAGGCTTTGAGCCAGACATTAAAGGTAGGCGCATTTTCAAAAAAGACGCTATCACGCAGAAGCAGCTTAAAAAGATAGAGGTTTTGCTAGATGTTCTTGGCTGGGATGAAAATAGTGCTAGGAGATTTTACTACCGCCAGATCGGAGCACTTGTGACAAACATAGCCTTACTAAACTCAAAACAAGCTACAAAGATCATTACTGGACTAAGTGCCGTTATAAAATGTGAAAAAAATCCCAAAAAAAGCTAATATTTTTTTAAAAATATATAAAAAGGATTTTTATGTTTTGTCCTTACTGCGGTTTTGAAAAGACTAAGGTTTTAAATACTATGAAAGGCTTGCAAAACAAGCGTTATAGGGTTTGTGATAAGTGTAAAAGAAGCTTTGTGAGTATCGAAGCACTTTTTTGTGATCCGTACTGGCAAGAGTATGCTAAGGCTACTAAAGAGCTTGGCGATCTTAAGGGTATAAAAAATGAATAACGAGCTACTTCTAAGCACACTTTTAAAGGCTAAATTTGACAAAAACAAAGGCGTTAGCGAGCTAGTAGATGAGTTTATAAAACAAAATGCGAAGCTAGCTAAAAAGGAGTTAGAGGCACAGCTTGCAAATTTGCTTATATTTATAAATGAGAATTATAACATTGATAAAAAGGTGTTAAAGGAGCTTGTAAATTCTAAAATTTCATCAATGGGACTAAGCATAAGTCCAAATAATCTTGAAGAAATTTACGCCGTGCTTGCAGGTAAAAATATAGCCGTAAATATAGTCTTTGATGAGATAGACATAAGGGCTATAAACGCTATGAGAAATAACTTCTATTGGGTTGGCAAAGAGTTTAACAAAGGCTTTACTGGTAGGCTAAAAGATATCATTGAGAATGCTTTTCGTGGCGAGGTAGCAAGAAGCGAACTAGCAGGGAGACTAAAAGACGAATTTGCAAGTGAGCTAAAGCAAAGCGTGAGATACTTTGAGGGAGTGAGTGATCATATCATCAGCCAAAATCAAAACATATCAACAGTAAATCAGGCTAGGAAATACGGCGTAAAATACTATAAAGTAGTAGCTGTGATGGATAGTAGAACGAGCGCTATATGTAGATCGATGAGTGGTAGGCTCATACCAGCAGAGCACATAGAAAGACAGTGTGATAATATCATGAATGCAAAGGATATGGCCAGCAAAAAGGCAGCAGCTACATGGGCAAAAGAACCATACAATGGTAGAAGCGATAAGATGGATAGTAACTTTGGCATGCCGCCATATCATTTTAGATGCAGGACTGAGATCGTGCCTGCATGGGTTGATGAATATGAAAATGACGGCGTGACAATGAGAGCCAGCGAAGCACCGAGCAAAGACGAGATCATAAGACACATAGATAAAATGGGCGTGGAGAGGGTGCTGACTTTTACAAACGCAAATGATAAAAAGCATAGTGCAAATTTGCTGCAACGCACATCGGCAGCAAAGATAGTTTCAGCGCTTAACTCTATCACACATATAGCTCCACATACAAATGTTGAGCAAAAATCAATAGCAAAAACGCAAAATGGCTATATTATAATTTTTGATGGTGATAAAATAGACACTATATTTCCTACAAAAGACAATCAAGCATTAAAAAAATACTTTGAAAATTATGCCAAAAAGGATAAAATCGAAGTCATAAAGAGATGGTGGCAGATATGAAATATTTTGTTTTTGATAGCGGCATAGAACTTATTATAACAAGTGATAAAAGCCTAAAGGATAAAAGTGCTGATGTATGTTCATGCGTAGGCGATCTTGCTAGCTTTATAGAGTATGTAAAGACTGCAATAGATGATGGAAGCGAGCATGATTTTTTCTTTGATAGTGGTGAAAAATTTAGCGGAGATTTGTGCTCGTGTTTAGAGTATGTAGCCAAAAAGAGAGCTTAGTAGGTTTTAATGAATTTTAATAGTGCTTTTAAAAGGTTTTTGTTTCGCATAGGCTCAGGGGTAAGATATAGAGCAAAGCAAGTAGCGCCATATAAAACTGGTAATCTTAAAAAAGATATACAAGTTTTTGATGAGAAGATAGATAGTTTTAGCATAAGTGTGGGAAATACAAAGCTTGCACCTTATGCTAAATTTGTATATTTTGGTACAAGGCCACATGTTATAAAACCAAAAAAGATGAAGGCTCTTGCAAACAAAAAGAGCGGTCAAATTTTTGGCAAAAGTGTAAATCACCCTGGCACAAAGGCAAACCCATATATCGAGAAAGCTTTTAGCGAGTATATAAGTAGCGCTAGCTTTGTAAAGGCAAAAGAGCAATTAGCTAAGGATATAGGAGATGAGACAGTAAAATTTATAACAAGTTCCATTAATAACATTAAGTGATATAATTTCATAAAAAAGGCTAAAAATGCATTGGTTTATTGCTATTTTTATACTTGCTTTGGTTGTTTTTATGATATTAAATCATCGGGATTTAAAAAAATGGAGTAAAATCTTAGGCTATAAGCCTACATCAGATGAACTTAAGATTATAATTGAGCTTGAACTTGAAAAATATCCACAATCAGAAATAATCCAAATTTTACAAGCTTTTAAATCAAAAATGCTTGATAAAAAAGCGATAAAAGAGCTTATAAAAGATAAAAGAGAAAAACTAAAACATCAAGAAGCCAATAAATTGGCTAAAAAATATATAGAGATAGAACTACAATGTAAAACAAAGCAACAAGATTTAAAGGATAAACCAAAAGAAATAGAACATAAGAAACAAGAATTGACAAAAGTAAACAATAAAATACAAACGATTAAACAAGACGAAGTATTAGAAGCTGAAATTATACAAGAATATCCGGATAACACACCTATTGAAATTATAGATTATTATGAAAGGCGAGAGTTTGATGCTATGCGTTTTGCCTTACAAAGAGTAGCTTACGAGATGGTCGGAGATAGACACACACAACAAGAAAAAGACCAATTTAAAAAAATTATGATTTATTTTGCATACAAAGATCCACTCTATAACGATTGCATTAAAAAAATCATTGGTATAGTAGCCAAAAATGAAGGTATGTTTCAAACTCAAATCTATCAGTATTTTAAAGAGTATGACATCGAGATAATGAGATATGTGCTTTATTTTGCAAATGAACTAGGTGACATTCACAGGGTTAAAAGTGGACGCACTTACAAATTATATACAAATACTTAAAAATAGTGCGTTTTTATACCGTTGCAAATTGAAATGTTGGGAGACATTTTAAATAATTGAGCCTTGCTAAGAGTAGAGCCTTTTGGCTCTACTTGGATTTTATCACCCCCCCCCCTTTTTTTTATAATATCACCGCTCCGCCGCCTTTTCGTTTTACAACAGCCTCTATCTTACGACAAGCTAGAGCTAACGCCCAAAACCTATCTGCGTGACCATACTCGTTTCTTTTAGCATCATACTTAAAGCTTTTTGTTCCTGCTGTGCGTTTTATGGCGTGAAGATCACTGATTAAAAGTGGATCGTTTGGTATGCTTATCTTTTTGTCTTCAAAGAGTTTCTTTAAATTTAGAGCCATTTGCTCCTTTGTGCCGGCTGTAAAATATACTCCATTTACCCTGCTTTTAAATTTAGCATGCATAGTTTCTGTTAAATTTAGACCGATGCCGGTTTTATCCATATCAAGGGTTGCTAGTGGGTAGGAGCGCAGGTGAGAGCTTAAGACATCTTCTTGCTCTTTAAAGCTAGCTTTTGCAAGCACATTAAGCATAGCAAGAGTATATGTATCATCGCTATTGATCACACTTACAAGTGTTGAACGGTCGCTAACTCTTCCTATATCATACCCACAAAGCAGCGGAGTGTTTGAGCTTGGGCTAAAATAGCTAAGCTTTTCATCTATGCAGCTTTTGATAAGCGTAATAGACAGTAGGCTGCTCTCATCATCTATAAAGACGCATTCATAAGCACTAGCCCATGTATCAGCATCAAAGAGTGCTTTCATGGTTTCAAGGTCAAACTCTAGCCCATCTCCCATAGCTCTATAAATATCAACATGGAACCGCTTAAACATCTTATACTTTTGCTCGTCAAAGTACAGCTCATGAAAAAGGCTCTTTTCTTCAAATGGTGTTGAAAGTATTGTTAAGCGACCTTTAACAGCACCGATGCTTGGCACAAAAGCGTGCCAAATTTTCTTAGGGTTTGGGTACCATGCAAACTCATCCATCCAAATATCACCAGTAAAACCTTGAACTGTACGAAAGTTGTGAGCGAGAGCTTTTATAATAGCGCCATTTTCTAGCTTTATCTCAGTCTCACTATCTTTTGCTAAAGCCACTCCAAACCTATCAGACCATAGTTTTAAATATCTCATTAGGATTAGCGCTTGTTCTTCTGAAGCGGACAAAAATAGCTGGTTTCTACCGCCAACTGCTCCTATAAGTGCGTCAGCTGCTGCCACGTAGCTAAAGCCTATCTGGCGCGATTTTAGTACGATACGAAACTGAGCATCGCTTTGCAAAAATTCTTTTTGATAAGCAAACAGTTCGCCATCTTTTACTATCTCATCTCTTAAAATTTTGGCACTTTTGTCTAAGCTTACTGGTGGCAAAACATAGGCTTTTTGCTCTTTGGCTGCTTTGCTTTTGCTCTCGATCTTATTTAACGCCACTATAAGATCAGCAAGCTGGGCCGTCTCATCAGGGACTAACTTTTTCTTTTTGCTTAAACACTCAACCTGCTTTTTTAGTGCCTTTACACCATCATCAAGACTAAATTCATCATTTGCCTGCTCTAACCACTTTTGTAATGTTGGGCGAGATACGTTCATTTGCTTTGAAACTAGCACTGAGCTCACGCCACTTTTTAATAAATTTATACACTCTTTTTTAAACTCTTCATTATAAGCCATTTAAAGCCCTTTTATATTATTAAAATACATTTGTATTGCCTTTTAGTATTTAAACGTTTTTAAAGGGGGTTTAAACGTTTTTAAACACTATTTTTATCCTACTCAATATTCTTTTGCCAGCCAAGTATACTTCTAGCTTCAGAAATTGAGATGATCCCTCTTTCAACAAGCTGCGTAACTATCTCGCCATCGTCTTTAAAATTTGTTACATCAACAGCACTTAATACCACTTTTATACCGATGCTTCTAAAAAAGCCTTCTATTAGCTCTATTTTTGGTTTTATCTCAAGCTCGTTAAATTGGTGAAGTTGGCCTATAAGCTCTCCACTTCCGCCAAGCTGGGCACTTTGAATGATACCAAGCAGACGTGGCGGAATACCATGAGCTGCTGCTATCTCATCACGGCTTACTTCCTTTAGTGCTTTAAAGCTTAGATCTTGTACTTCTGATAGCTTTTCAAAACGAATTTTTGCATCCTTTTCGCCAATCGAGTTTGTATAGCATAGGAGTGTTTTATGCGCATTAGCACTTCCTTTATAGTTTTCACTAAAAAATTTTTTGTAAGCTGCTATTTGTTCTTCGCTAGGCTCTGAGTTTTCATGAATGATAGCAAGATCAGGCCTTGCTCCATTTTGGAAAAATGAGTAGTTATACATGTCTGCTTGCCTATTTGTCAAAATCTGACACATAGCTGCAAGATAGTCTGGCTCGCCGTAGTATCTTGAGCTTGGAGAATAAAATTTAAGATAGTATCCATCAAGTTTTATCTTTTTACCAGATTTGCCTACCTGAAACATTTGCTTATCTTTATTGGTTCGCCACTCATGAGCTGGTATATTGTAGAGTTTATAGTTTGTCTTAGCTCCAGCTTTTTCAATAGGAGCATTGCCAAAAAGCTCTAGGTTATAGCAAAACTCAAATAAAAACTCTTTCTCACTTACATTTTGAGGTAAAAACTTTGCCAGATCGCTCTCATCTATTTCTATCTGAGAGAGCATATTGGCTTTTATTTTTATGGCACGGCGGTGATATACGTTTGCATAGTGAAGCTCTAAAAGATCACTAAAACTTATAAAAGGCTCTATATAATCACCGTTTTGCACATCAGACGAGAGTTGCAAACTCGGAGTATCTGACTTAAAAATAAATTTGTTCTCCACACTCACTCCTTATTATTACCTAAATTTGAGCAAAGACTAAGACCATAAATCTTTAATCTACGCTAGGGGTAAATTTATCTGAAAAATTTTTTAAAACATTAGCAAATGACCATTATTTAGCATTTCTAAAAATAGCCTTTCTTATAAAATGCCCACTAGCAAAGAGCCTTTTTGGCTTAAAAATGAAAGAGGTAAAAAGATGGCAAACAAACTAACTAACCTAAGTATCACGCACATATCTCTTGTAAAAGCTGGTGCAAACAAAAAGAGCATCATTTATAAAAGTGACGCAAGTGAGCCAAGCTTTGAAAAAGATGTGAGCATCGCCAAATTTGACGAAGAAAAAGGCGTTGTATATGGGATTGTGTATTCACCAGATGAAGTAGATACTCAGGGGGATTTTACGGACGCGGCCGAGATTGAAAAGGCTGCCTATGCTTTTATGAAGGATCTTAAAGGTCAAAACATAGACAAGGAGCATGACTTTAAGCCAGACGGCAAAGCATACGTGGCTGAGAGCTGGATAGTAAGAGAAAACGATGCTCTCTTTAAGAGCGAGAAGGTGGGAAGCTGGGCAGTTGGTATCAAGATAGAAAGCGACGAGCTAAAAGAACTTATAAAAAGTGGCGAGATCGCAGGACTTTCAATGGCAGGATTTGCGAAGCGTGAAGAGGTACAAAAAAACGATACTTCAATAGCTGCTGCCATAGCAAATGGTTTTAACGAGCTACTAAAGAAATTTGAAAAAACTAAAAAAGGAGAGGACAAAGTGGAAAAAGAAACAAAAGAAATTTCACAAGCAGAGGAGATAAAAAAGACGCTTGTTGAAGGTATGGATGAGCTTAACAAGAAGCTCCTTGGCTTTGAGAAGCGTATAAGCGAGCTTGAGGATGTCGCAAAAGATAGCAAACAAAGCAAAAATATAGAAAAAACAGATGACAAAATAGTAGGAGGAATACTTTAATGTTAGAGGGACTTGGTTTAAAAGATATTGCAAAAGGCAGCATGAATGCTACTAGTGCGACACTAAGTGGTAGTTTAACTCCAGAGCAAGCAACTAGTCTTATAAATGTGATTAAAGACAATAGTGAATTTTTGCAAAAAATTCATGTTGACAAAATGAGTCGCTTAACTAAAGAGCTTGATGGCTGGGATGCTATGAGGGGCGTTTTGGTACGTGTAGCAAGTGGCGAAAAACCAAGCGATGCACAAAGAACGCAGCTTAAAAAAGCAGGCGTAAAGCTAGAAGCAAAAAGTGTGCAACTTTTTGCAAGGGTACTTCAAGATACACTAGCAGACAACCAAAATAATCCAAATTTTGAGAGTGAAACATTTAACTCTTTTGGAACAATTTTCGGTAATGATCTTGCACTTCTTGGCTTTAGTGGTACAAGTGATACTTATGCAAATAGCTTTGAGACGCTACATAAAGGCTGGATCCAAACAGCAAAAGATAGTAATGACGTCACAAAAGTTACTTATGTCGCAAATGATAGTGTAAGCAAACGCTTAACAGCACTTGCCCAATCAATCAACCCAGACGCCTTAGTTGATAGTGTAATCTTAATAAGCACAGCTGACATGCAGGAGTACAACAAAGAAATTTCAGCGTTAAATGCACCAACCTACCTAATAAATGGCAATGCTGATCGTGTGCTTGGTGTAAAGCTTGAAGTTAGTCCTTTAATGCCAAAAGGCGTTTACATGGCTACTCCGCTTAAAAATTTAGTTCTTGGCGTATGCCTTGATATAAATCGCAACCGTTGGTATGACCCAGAAGAGAGAGCACTAAAATACATCTTTGATGCAAGTGTGGACTATGAGATCATAATCAAAAAATGGGTCAGCATAGCAACTCTTTAAAAGGAGAATTAATGGAATTTATAGTTTTAAAAGATAGTGCGATAGATGGCAGCTTTGTAAGGACTGGCGAGGTCGTAACTTTAGAGCAAGAAAAAGCAGAGGCTTATGAAAAAGCTCTAATGATAGAGCCACTAAACAAGCCTGAGACATCTGTGGAGCCTGAGCTATCGTCTACAAAGTCAGACATGCCTTTAGCACAGGATCCAACTGATGGAGATGATCTCGAAGATGAGCCTGGTTCATCTACAAAGTCAGACAAGAAAAACAAGCAGAAATGATTGCACGAGCTGAATTTAAAGAGGCTTTTTCAAAAAGAGCTAAATCGGTACTTTTCAACCCAGAAGAGATCACAGATGAGGCTCTTGATGTAGCTACTCACGAAACCTACGAAGAGTGCAATGGACGAGTAGTAAAGAGCTGGGCGATGATGGACTTTGCTCTCATTCGCTTAAAGCTATATCTAAAAATCGCTCTAAGCGAAGAGGATAGTTTACTTTTAAGTAAAGCTATAAGCGAGATAAAAGCAAGCCCACTTGAAAGCAAGCCAACATTTAACAGTTTCATTAGGCTGGAGTGCGTATGAATGATCTAGTCCAAATTTACAAGTCTTTAAAACAGATAGCACCTGAGGCTATTTGCATATCAAAGGCAAGCCCTCAGGGCGGAGTTTATCTACTTTTTGATGGCATAAAAAGTGTGGCGTGGAAAAAGGATCGTGCAAGTTTTAGGATCATTTTTGCATCGCATTCACTAGTTGATGATAATTTTAGCGCTCTATCTAGGCTTGATGAGTTAAGGCAAAGATTTATCGCAAAGTCTGCGATCTTTGGTGAAGATGCCATAAGCGAGATGAAATTTGATGGCTTTGAAGATAGCCTTTTTAAATATAGCTTTGTAGTAGAAGTTGATATTTATAGGGATGAGGAGAACGAAGATTTATGAGCTTAAAAGAAAATATAAAAGAAAACGAAGGCTTTAAAAGCCACATATATCAGGATACTCGTGGGTATCCTACTATCGGATATGGCTTTAAGGTTTCATCTCTTAGTAAAGACGAACTCTTTCTAAATGGCGGCAAGGTTGAGCCTATGAGTAAAGCGGTAGCAGATCAGATTTTAGAGATGAAGCTTATTAAGCTCATACCTAGCGTTTGTGAAGCTTTTCCTTGGCTGGAAGATAAGCCAAAAAATGTCCAAGACGTGGTAATAGAAATGTGTTATCAAATGGGAGTGCCAGGAGTTAAAAAATTTGTTACCACTCTTAATTTTATAAAGTCTGGCGAATATGAGGCAGCCTATAAGAATGGACTAGATAGCCTTTGGGCAAAACAAACGCCTAACCGGGCAAAGAAGGTGCTAAGTGGGTTACTTGATAGCTAAACTTCCTATCGTAGGCTTTGCATTGGCCGCGCTTTTAGGTTTTGCTTGCGTAAATTTGTTTTTGGAAAATTCAAAACTCCAAAGTATAAATTCCGTCTTGCTTAAAGACCTTAAAAGCGAAAAAGAGAAAAACGAGCGATTAACCAAGGACTACACTACAGTCAAAAACAATCTAAGTGCCTGCGATACAGCTCTTGCTTCACAAAACGAAGCTATAAAGGCTGCTGCGGTAAAGATCGACGATACCCCGTCAAAAGAGGCCGAGAGAATAAAGAAAATCTACGTCAAAGATAAAAGTTGCGAAAGCGAGTTGGCTGCATATAAGGAGCTGTTTAAATGAGAATATTAGTGTTCTTTGTGGCGCTCGTTCTGCTTTTTTCAGGCTGCGCGAATAAACAAGTGCCTGAGCCTAGTGTTATATATAAAGAAAAATATATGCCCATAAAATGCAATGCCGAAATGCCACTAAAACCCAAAAATGATGGCACGTTTGAGACGGACAAGAAGATTGCTGTTTATTACCGCGACTGTGAAAGAAAACTAAAAAAATGTCTTGGAATAAAGGAAGAAGATGGAAAATAGCGGCTTAAATTTTAGTGACGAGATAAGAGAGACAGCTGGATTAATAAATTTAGCTGGATCATGGGGTTTAAATGAATTTATCGTCTTTATGGCGATTTTTGGCTTTATCGGTTTTGTGGTGGTCTTTTTGCTGCTTAGTAGATATACGAGCAAAAACACTGATTTGATGATCGATGTGGTGAATAAAAATAGTGAAGCTATAAATAAACAAAGCAGCGCCACTGAAAAGCTAAGCGATATTTTAGCAGCAAATTTCGCAACAAATAAAGAGAAGCTTAATGAAATACATGAAGATGTAAAAGAGATCAAGCATAGCGTAAAGTATACGAGAATGCCAAGAAATAAAAAATTTAGCGAGCATATAAATGATTGAAGTCGGAATTATAAGTGAAGTAAGAAATGACCGTGCAAAAGTTGCCATTGGTTCGATGGTAACTGATTTTTTGCCGGTATTTCAAGCACATGCCAACTCTTATGCAGTGAGCTTTTCACCAATACGAGTAGGAGAGCAAGTGCTAGTGCTGCCTGTGCATGATGAATTAAACTCAGGTGTGGTGCTTCGTGGGCTTTATCAAAGTTCATATAAAACTGATGCGACTGATAAGAAAGTACATATAAATTTTGAAGATGGCATAAAGATGAGTTATGACAGCTCTAGCTCTTGTCTTGAAATTTCATCTCCAAAGCTTATAAACATAACTTGCGATAACGCAAATGTAAAGGCTAAGAATGTGATGGTGGAGGCCAGTGACACAACTATAAAAAGCGGGGATATCAAGCTGCTCGGCAATACACTCATTGAAGGGTCAATAAATACAGCAGGAAGCGGTGGTGGTAGTGGTAGCTTTGAGATAAATGGAGATGTAAGGATCACTGGCTCAATCACAGCAGGTGGTAATGCAAACTTTGGCGGTAGCGTACGTGATGGACGTGGCAACCTAAGCGATCATACAAATAACGGACTTGCGAGGGATTAGCGATGAAATATCTCATTGATATAGAAAACTCTATCAAAGACATACTCCTAACTCCGCTTGGCTCAAGGGTGATGCTGCCTGAGTATGGCAGCAGAATTTATGAGCTAATAGATCGCAAGGTAGATGATGAATTTCGTGCTGATCTGGCGTGCTTTGTGATAGAGGCGGTTGAAAAATGGGAAAAGAGAGTCAAGATCGATGAAGTTCGTCTTATAGGTTTAAAAGATCATAAGCTTAGCTTTAAAGTAGTGCTTATGAGTGGTGATGAGATAGAGGTAAGAGCATGAATTTAAAACAACTTCCATATCCAAACGTTATTAAGGTGCTTAAATATGATGAAATTTTAAATAATGTTAAAAACATTTTTAAAGAGCATTTAACTGATGATGAAATTTCACTACTTGAAAGTGACAATTATTCGGCACTTCTTGAAACGCTAGCTTATAGAGAACTGCTCTTACGAGCCAGGATAAATGATAGTGTTAAGGCTATGTTGCTGCCATTTTCTACTGGAGATGACCTTGATAACATAGTAGCGATTTATGGCATAGAGAGGTTAAAAGGCGAGAGACCAACGGCGCAGTGTGAGTTTAGTCTTTCAATGCCAAGAAGCAGCGATACATATTTGCCAAAAGGGCTAATTTTACGCAGCGAAAATGGTGAAATAGCTAGTTTAAAAAGTGAAGTTGTAATAACAGCAAACGAGCTAAAAACTGTTGGAGTGATCATCTTGGATGAGTTTACAAAAACCAGCAAAGCAAAGTGCGAATATATCCAAACACCACTACCTTTTGTATTAAAAGCAAAACAGCTAAGTGAGTTTGAAGGCGGAGCCGAGCGTGAAAGCGATGATAGGCTAAGAGAGCGTGCAGTTTTAAGCCTAGAGCGTTTCTCAACTGCAGGCAGTGCTAAAGCATATACTTATCAAACACTAAGCGCAAATGCAAAGGTGCTGGAGTGTAGTGTGCTAAATGGCGGTGCTGGGGTGGTGCAAATTTATCTAAAAACTACCGACATGAGCGAAGAGACACGCAAAGATGTGGAGAGCTTTTTAAGTGCCGAAAAGGTCAGGCCACTAACCGACAATCTAAGCGTGTTAAATGCCACGAAAATAGACATAAAGGTAGTAGCTACCCTTGAGCTAACAGATATGCTCTTTCAAGACGAAATTGCTAAAAATATATCAGCTCTGCCAACTACTCTTAGTCTTGGAGAGGATCTAAATTTAAGCTACATCTATAAAAATCTACACACCAATGGCGTTTATAGAGTAAGTCTTAAAGAACCGCTGAATGATAAAAAGATAAGCGTAAAAGAATTTGTAAATTTAAGCTATGAGATAAGCTACAAAAAGGCTGAGTTATGAGCTTGCTGCCTAATCACAAAAGTAAATTTGATAAGAAATTTGATGAGCTTTTTGGCGTAAGGTTTGAGGATTTAGACATTGGCGTCATAAATACTCTTGCAAGCAAAGCTCCAAAAATTTACTGCCAGTACTTGCAGCTAGCTTTGATGTAGATATTGATGGACTAAACGAAAATGAAGCTAGAGAGCTCATAAAAAATGCTTTTGAGATACATTACTACTCAGGCACTTTTTATAGCCTAAATAAGGCATTAAGCGCACTTTATGCAGATGCCAAGGTTAAAGAGTGGTTTGATTATGCAGGACTACCTTATCACTTCAAACTAGAGCTTGATGCAAGTAAAAATGGAGTAAGCCCACAGACGCTAAAGAGATCTGATGAGATCATAAACACCTATAAAAACGTGCGTAGCGTATATGACGGCGCTAGCATAAAAGCGACTGCTAGCATAAATTTAAAAGCCTACTCTTACACATTTAGCGGTGAAAGCATAAGCGTAGATCCTTACGTAATATCAAATATAAGCCAAAGAGCAAGCTTTAAAGTAGGAGCTACTACGCAGATAAACGAGATCATAAGCATACCAATCGATGCAATAAGAGTTTTAACAAGATAAAGGACGGATAAATGAAGCAATACACACTTTTAACAGCTAGTGGCATAAATAAGCTACTAAAAACCGCTAGCGACGGATCAAAGATCGCATTAAAAGAAGTTGTAGTAAGCGATTACGATGGAGAGCTAAGCGAGCAGACAACATCAATACCAAATGAGAAGTATAGGGGTGCAATAAACGCCGTAACAATAGACGAAAACGATAATAACATCCTAGACGTCGATGCCATCATACCACCTGAAGTTGGCGGATTTTACATAAAAACGGCTGGCATATACTGTGATGATGGCTCACTCTTTGCAGTGGCACGCCTTGCAGATACTTATAAGCCGCTTTTAAACGAAGGGTCGAGTAAAGACATCACATTAAATTTTAAACTTCAAATCGCAAATGCGAGTGAGAGCATCATTTTAAAAGTCGATAATAACGTAGTACTTGCCACAAGAAAGTGGAGCGAAAATCAATTTTTAAAAAAGACCGACAAGATCGATGCGTATACCAAACGCGAAAGCGATGATAAGTTCGCCCTAAAAACTGAGCTAACGGACGGCTTGCCAATAGGTGCATATCTAAGCTATCCAAGTCAAAAGGCAATCCCCGCTGGCTTTTTGCTAGCGGACGGCAGAAGCCTTAAGAAGTCAGAATATCCAGAGCTATTTAATGTATTGGGTTACATATATGGTGGCTCGGGAGAAAACTTTAACTTACCTAATTTCAGTGACGGTAAGTTTATGAGATCTATAGGTGGCAACGCTGTAGGATTAGGTGTAGTTCAACAAGACG